>JBIKYZ010000087.1:0-17924 GCA_044354985.1 Pseudanabaena sp.
TCTCTTTGACGGTTGGCAACATCTAATCGAATTTATGCTTGGTGATGCTCCTGTGTTTCCAGATTCGTGTTAATTTTACACTAGTATTATGTATTGCTTGTTACCATTTTGAATTTGGAATTGCTGAGGGTAAACAGGCGATTTAGGACAACGACAACGTAAGGCGCTATATTGGAGTTATAGAAAAGCGATCGCCTTTTACATAAATTTCTGGCAAATTTCTGGGCAAATGACTAGGATCAAACAAGTAACACGTCTGCAAGCACAAATTAATCAAGCAATTCAAGCCAATCAGCAAGAGGCGATGGAGCCTTGTGTTGTTGCCGCTTTTTATCATTTTACAGAATTGCTAGATTATGAATCATTGCGGAATCCACTTAAAGAATTTTGTGACGCTCATCAACTCAAAGGCACGATTTTACTTGCCAAGGAAGGGCTTAACTCCACGATCGCAGGTAGTCGTGATGCGATCGATGCCTTACTAGAGTATTTACGCAAAGATCCTCGCCTTCAGGATCTAGAGCATAAGGAATCCTATTGCCAAGGAATTCCATTTCAAAAGATGAAAGTACGACTAAAAAAAGAAATCGTCACTTTGGGCGTTCCCGACATCGATCCACGGTATCGAGTTGGCACATACGTAGAACCTAAAGATTGGAATGAATTGATTGCTGATCCTGACGTGCTCGTCATTGATACGCGGAACACATACGAAGTAGAATTTGGCACATTTAAAGGAGCAATTAATCCAAATCTAGAAACCTTTGGCGAATTCCCTCAATATGTACAGGAGCAACTAAATCCAGAGAAGCATCAAAAGGTAGCTATGTTCTGTACAGGCGGAATTCGTTGTGAAAAGGCTAGTGCCTATATGCTTTCTCAAGGCTTTAGTGAGGTATATCATCTCAAGGGCGGAATTCTTAAATATATCGAAGAAGTTCCCAAAGAAGAAAGTATTTGGGAAGGTGAGTGTTTTGTCTTTGACGATCGCGTCAGCATTGATCGAATTTAATGGATAAGCTTTCACTTTTTCCTACCGAAGACGGATCAGTCACTTTTTGGTCAGAAACATTTCAAGAAACATTCCATAGCTCCCACGGCGCAAAACACGAAGCCGAAGCTAAATTTGTCATACCCGCCAAAATTGCTGAAAAAGCTAGCGCCCAAACTCAACTCAACATTCTTGATGTTTGCTATGGCTTAGGCTACAACACCGCCGCCGCGATCGCCTGTGTTTCCGAATTGCCAGATCGCGCTGCCAACCTCAACATCATCGCCCTCGAGAACAACCCCAAAGTCCCCCAACAAGCGATCGCCTCAGGATTAGTAGATATCTGGCAACCTGCGATCGCCCAAATCTTAAAAATCGCTGCTATAAATCAATCCGTAACCACTGAAAATTTATCTTTGCAATTACTAATCGGTGACGCAAGGCAAACCATTCACCAAGTCCCAACCAAATGGGCTGATGCGATCTTTCTCGATCCCTTTTCACCGCCCCATTGTCCCCAACTCTGGACAGTAGAATTTATCCAGCTTTTAGCCAACAGCCTCAAACCTGACGGCTATCTTGTTACTTACTCCTCGTCCGCCGCCGTCCGCGCCGCCATGCTTATGGCTGGATTGCAAATTGGTGCGATCGCCCCCATCGGACGCAAATCCCCCAGTACCATTGCCGCATTTGCACCCACAGCATTACCGCCAATATCCGAAAACGAAGCCGCTTTTTTAAAAACTCGTGCGGCGATTCCTTATCGCGATCGCACACTTACAAGCCCAGCCACTGAGATCATCGCCACCCGTAAAGCCGAACAAAACAACAGCCAACTTCCACCCAGTTCCAGCCTTCGCAAAAAAGTTTAGATATAGCGCGAAGCGCTATATCTAAACTTTTTTGCGAAAATTATAGACATTGAAGCATTCATGCTTTAACATAGATGATCGCGACTTTTTTGGCATTCCTCATGAACGCTTCTGAAATCATCCGCTCAATTGAAGCGGAATATATCAAAACAGATCTCCCCACAATTTATGTAGGAGATACTGTCAAGGTTGGAGTTAGGATTAAAGAGGGCGGCAAAGAACGTACTCAGCCATACGAAGGCGTAATCATCGCGAGACGTGGTTCTGGCATTAACTCTGTCATTACTGTCCGTCGTGTGTTTCAAGGGATTGGAGTAGAGCGAGCCTTCTTGCTACATTCTCCTCAAATTGAAAGCATCAAAGTGATTCGTCGTGGTAAAGTCCGTCGTGCTAAGCTCTACTACTTACGTGACCTAGTTGGTAAAGCAACTCGTCTTAAACAGCGATTTGATCGCCCACTATAGATCCATCTACAGTTATACTAAGTATCAAATACTATTTCTATATAGCAATTGATACAGTACATATAACTGGTTGCGTATCGAAATCGTGTTTTCATTACGTGCGTCCTTAGTTCAGTTGGTAGAACGCAGGTCTCCAAAACCTGATGTCGGAGGTTCGAGTCCTCCAGGGCGCGCTTCACCATTTTAGAGAATTGCACTTAAACGTATCGCATTTACAAAGATTGCAAAGGAATCGAAAGAGTTGCCGCTATGACGAAAAACGACCTGAAAGAGCAACCCAAAGAAGCATCCAAAGTTGAATCAGATGCAAAATCTGAGCCAACTGGGGTAGCTAAGCTTTTTGTAGAATCCAAAGCCGAATTCGGCAAGATTGTTTGGCCTACACGCCAACAGCTCATTAGTGAGTCTGCATCCGTTCTTTTGATGATCGTTGCAGTAGCAACCTTTGTTTATCTTATAGATGCCTTGTTTAAGGCGATCGCATTGCAGGTGTTTCAATAATGTTTACCGAGGACATCGACCACTCATCTAGTAGCCAAGAAGATGAAGACATACTATTTAACTGGTATGCCGTTCAAATTGCTTCAGGTTGCGAAAAAAAGGTTAAGTCGAGCCTAGAGCAACGCATCAAGACCCTTGATGTAGAAGATAGGATCAAGCAAATTGAAATTCCGCAGACCCCGACCGTCAAACTGAGGAAGGATGGCAGTCGAGCAACGTCTGAGGAAAAGATTTTCCCTGGTTATGTTCTGATTCAGATCAAAACTGTCAGAAACGAAATCGGGCAGCTAGAAGTTGATGATGATGCATGGCTTGCTGTTAAAAGCACTCCCCATGTAATCAACTTTGTCGGCACAGAACAAAAACGTCACTACGGTCGCGGTCGGGGACATGTTAAACCTCGTCCTCTCACCGAAAAAGAGGTTGAAAGAATTTTCCGTGTCACTGTCGAGCAAGAGCCAGTTCTCAAAATCAACATGGCTCAAGGCGACAAGATCAAAGTGCTTAATGGACCTTTCAAAGACTTTGAAGGCGAAGTGGTGGAAGTTAGCCCAGAACGTAGCAAACTTAAAGCCCTGCTTTCAATCTTTGGTAGAGACACACCTGTTGAACTAGAGTTCACTCAGGTACAAAAGCAAAACTAATTCACTCAAACTCAGGTTTGTAGTTTCTTGAACGGCTAAAATTAACGGCTAAAATTAATGGCTAAGAAAGTTACAGCAATTATCAAGTTGGCACTTAATGCTGGTAAGGCTAGCCCAACTCCACCAGTTGGTCCTGCTCTAGGTCAGCATGGTGTCAACATCATGATGTTTTGTAAGGAATATAATGCCCGTACTGCTGATCAAGCAGGTATGGTCATTCCTGTAGAAATATCTGTATATGAAGATCGAAGCTTTACCTTCGTTCTCAAAACACCACCAGCATCTGTTTTAATTCAAAAAGCAGCTGGCATCTCCTCTGGTTCGGCAGAGCCTAACCGTAAAAAAGTAGGTTCGATCACCAGAGATCAACTTCGCCAAATCGCTGAGACCAAAATGCCTGATATCAATGCAAATGATATCGATGCAGCAATGAAGATTATTGAAGGTACGGCAAAGAATATGGGCGTTACTATTAGCGCTTAGTTTCTCTGCTTGTCAATTTTCAATATCTATAAAATTCAAATAAAAATTTTAGTTGGGGAAGGGAATTAATTTTTCCGTTCGTACCCCGTAGGAGCAATCATGGCAAAAAAAATCTCAAAGCGTCTTAAGGAAGCTCTCAGCAAAGTTGAAGCCCGCCCTTATGCACCAATCGATGCATTGGAACTAGTTAAGGTGACTGCAACTGCTAAGTTTCCTGAATCTGTAGAAGCGCACGTCAGACTAGGTATCGATCCAAAGTACGCCGATCAACAATTGCGGACAACGGTAACTTTACCGAAAGGAACGGGGCAAACAATTCGTGTAGCAGTTATTGCTCGCGGTGAAAAAGTTGCTGAAGCAACCGCCGCAGGTGCAGACATTGCTGGTTCTGAGGAACTAATCGATGAAATCAGCAAGGGAAGAATGGATTTTGATTTGCTGATTTCAACGCCTGACATGATGCCTCAAGTGGCTAAGCTTGGTAAGTTGCTTGGCCCAAGAGGGTTGATGCCTTCACCTAAAGGTGGTACGGTAACTACTGATTTAGGTGGCGCAATCAACGAATTCAAAGCTGGTAAGCTAGAATTCCGTGCTGATCGCACAGGGATCGTCCATATTCAATTTGGCAAGGCTGCCTTCACTGCTGAAGACTTGCTAATCAACCTCAAAGCTCTGCAAGAAACGATTGATCGCAATCGTCCTTCGGGAGCAAAGGGTAGATACTGGCGCTCGCTGTATGTATCTGCAACTATGGGACCCGCGATCGAAGTTGATGTTACAGCTCTGCGTGATCTCAAGTTCACAGATTCGTAATCAAAGCCTTTCAAAGTCATTTAACTGTAGACTGTTTGCCTTAAGTGGACAGTCTACAAGAAAAAGTAAAAGCTAAGTCTAATTGTTGTAATAAGCCTAGAAAGAAATTTCGACAACTGAATATCTCCATAGACAGCAGGTGCTCATGGCTTAATTTCCTGCCGAGGTGTTTTAAAAAAGATTCTTTCAAGAATACTTTTTTAGCCTCGGTCTGCGAAAAGACGAGGCTTTTTTAATGACTTTAAAGATTACATAGCTAATTAAATGGCGCGATGCGCCATTTAATTAGCCCCAAACACAAGGAGGTGAGAACCATATGGGTAAGACCCTAGACCAAAAGAAATTTTTAGTCGGAGAAATGTCCAAAGAGTTTGAAGGAACTCAGATGGTCATGGTAATTGATTACTCAACTTTGTCAGTTGCTGAGATTACTAAACTCCGTCGCTCACTCCGTCCCACGGGCACGGTGTGCAGAACTACCAAAAACACTTTGCTCAAGCAAGCAATTTCTGGAACTCCTGAATGGAAGCCTCTTGAAGGTTTCCTAGTTGGACCTTCGGCTTGCCTATTTGTTAAAGATGATATTGGTGGTGCTGTTAAGGCATACCAAGCATTCCAAAAGGAATCTAAGAAAACCGAACTTCGTGGCGGTGTCTTAGAAGGTCGTGCATTGACTGCAAAAGACTTGCAGGCGATCGCTGATCTACCTTCCAAGGAAGTACTGTTCGCGCAAATTGCTGGTGCAATCAATTCAGTTACCGCCAAAATCGCGATCGGCATCAAAGAGGTTCCTCAATCTCTGGGCAGAGCTGTTAAAGCTGTTTCTGAGAAAGAAGCTGCTTAGAAGAATTGGTAATTACGAATTACGAATTACCGTTCACAAATTACTAACCTAATCTAATTAATTAAAGAGAAAAATTATGTCTGCAAAAATCGATAGCATCATTGAAGAACTAAAGTCTTTGAGCCTTCTTGAAGCTTCTGAATTGGTCAAAGCGATCGAAGAAACCTTCGGCGTTTCCGCTGCTGCTCCTGTTGGTGGCATGATGATGGCTGCTCCTGGTGCTGGCGCTGCTGCTGAAGTAGAAGAAGAGAAGACTGCTTTTGACTTGGTACTTGATGAAGTTCCTGCTGACAAGAAGATTGCCGTTCTGAAGATCGTTCGCGAAATCACAGGCTTGGGCTTGAAAGACGCTAAAGATATGGTTGAGTCTGCTCCTAAGACCATTAAGGAATCTATGCCTAAGGCTGATGCTGAAGCTGCTAAGAAGCAAATCGAAGAAGCTGGTGGTAAGGTTTCCATCAAGTAATTGTTGGCAACATTTAGTTTGCTTGAATGTTCTGCTTTGCAGAACATTCAAAAACAATAAAGGCACGCAGGGCGTGCCTTTATTGTTACAGCGCAAAGCGCTGTAGGATTGTGAGTCGCTTAGCGACTCACAATTATTTTTTATAAATATTTTTATTTTATGAACGATCCACTCTCAGAATTATTTGCAGTAATTGTCGATCGCCGCGAGAATCCGCAAGAAAGTTCTTATACCTGTAAATTATTCGCAGGTGGCGATAACAAAATTTTAAAGAAAATTGGTGAAGAGTCTGCTGAAGTTGTGATGGCTTGTAAAGATGATGATCCTGATGCGATCGCATCAGAAGTCGCTGATTTGTTTTACCACACGTTAGTAGCGATCGCACATCACCATGTTGATCTGCAATTGGTATACGACAAACTTGCGCAACGACGCTAAAAGTAAAAACTTAAGGTTGTGCTTGTCACAACCTTAAGTTTTTAGTACGCAATACTTAATTAATGCAGTAAGATTACCTATGAATTGATCAAAGGGTAGATAGCTGTGGCATCGAATAGTGTAGAGCGTTCTCAGTCTCTTACAGGCAGTATTTTAAAAGGCTCTCTCAAAGCTGTTGGTGGCACGCTGCTGGGCATTATCATGATTGGTGGTGCGGCAGTAGCTGGTGGTCTGGTTGGCTTAGCGCTCAGTTTTCGAGATCTGCCCGATGTCAGAGTACTCAAAGGTTATGTACCAGTTGAAACCACTTATATTTATGACATTAACGGTGGCTTAATTGCGCGGTTGCATGGTGATGTCAACCGCGAAGTTGTTACTCTTGATCGAATTTCACCACACCTTAAGCGATCGGTTCTCGCGATGGAAGATGCTTACTTCTATACCCATAAGGGTATTGATCCCAGCGGTATTGGACGCGCAATTTTAGCTAACTTTAACGCAGGTGGAACCGTTGAAGGTGGCTCGACATTAACGCAGCAATTAGTTAAAAATTTATTTCTATCCAACGAACGTACTCTTAATCGCAAAGTCGCTGAAGCAGTTTTGGCAATGCGTGTTGAGCAGGTATTCACCAAGGAGCAAATCCTTGAGATGTACCTCAATCAAGTATTTTGGGGAAAAAATACGAATGGGGCTGAAACCGCTTCTCAGAATTATTTTGGTAAATCTGCTGCTGACTTGACCCTTGGGGAGGCTGCCATGTTAGCAGGTACGATTCAAGCGCCATCGGTATTCAATCCAGTAGATAACTATAGTGAATCCAAGAAACGTCAGGGTTTAGTGCTTGATCGACTTCTAGAGCTCGGATGGGCAACCCAAGCCGAAGTCAAAGCCGCTAAGGCACAGAAAATAACAATTCGTAAGCAGGGGATCTCTTACGAAGCAAGTCGTGTCCCCTATGTATCACAGGCTGTCACGGCTGAGCTAGAAGAAAAATTTGGTCGTGATGTCGTTCTCCAAGGTGGATTACGTGTTCAGACGACTATTGACTTAAAGATGCAGCGTATTGCGGAAGAAGTTGCTGCCGAAGGACACAAGGATTTAGTTGATCGCGGAGCCTATGCCGACCAATTGTCTTTAGTAGCTGTTGATCCACGCACAGGATTTGTAAAAGCTTTGGTCGGTGGTGTGGGTGACTTTGACAAAAATCAATTTAACCGAGCAGTCTTGGCAAGACGACAGTTAGGTTCTTCGTTTAAGCCTTTTGTGTACTATCTTGCCTTTGCTTCAGGTAACTATACTCCTGACTCAACGATTGATGATAGTCCAATGACGATTCCTGATGGTGATGAGCCGTATATACCTCGTAACTATGACAATAAATTCTCAGGAGCCATGAGCATTCGTCAAGCGATCGCCGTTTCTCGAAATATTCCTGCGCTTAGGTTAGGGATAGAATTTGGCAATGATAATGTTGTAGCTCTTTGTCGAAAATTGGGCATCAATAGTCCAATTCTCCCTGTTGTTTCTCTACCGCTTGGTGCTGCCGATGTAACTCCAATGGAGGTGGCAGGGGCTTATGCAGTATTTGCCAGTGGTGGCTACAAATCTAAAACGACATTAATTGCCCGTGTCACTGATCGCAATGGCAATCTGGTACTGGATAACACACCAAAGCCTGAACTCATCCTTGATCCGATCGCAGTTTCTTACTTAACTGATGCATTGCGGTCAGTGGTCACGAACGGTACGGCAACCGAAGCACAAATGAGTGACGGGCGACCTGTTGCTGGCAAGACTGGTACAACTTCAGATTTTCGTGATGCTTGGTTTGTCGGCTATACACCACAGTTATCGGTTGCAATTTGGATCGGCAATGATGATTATTCACCGATGGCAAATGGCGTGACGGGCGGCGTTTATGTGGTTCCGATTTGGCGTAAGTTTATGGAAAGAGCACTAGCTGGACAACCGATAGAGCAGTTCCCTGTGCCAAGTGAAATCCAAGACAAAGAAGGCGGCAAAAAGAAAAACTAAAGCAAGAACGGCGCAAAAAGAGCCGTTCTTGTTTAAATAATCTGTGGATATGCGGCGGAGCCGCGCACCGATTGATAACTGAGAAAAGATTATGTGGCAACAAATTTTATTTATTTTGCGATTACTTGTGTATTCAACGATCGCGTCGGCAGTAATTAAATATGCTGCCCCCACTTGGGGCTTGTTGGTAAATAATTTGACCGTAGATGTAATGGATGCGATCGCGATATATGCCATTACTTTACCAGTTGGTTTATTTGCCTTTGTGCTATGGCTTAAACGTTAATTTAAAGTTGTAATGAGAAACGGCGCTTTGCGCCGCTTCTCATTTAACAAGCTTTGAAAAACTTTTTGTCATTACAAAACAATTACGACCGTCAGGCAAAGTCTCATAGCTGATAGTGTCAGCAACTGTTTTGGCGATCATTAAGCCTCTTCCACCTGTGGGAATATCATCAATATTTTCAAGATCTTGGCTCTTTTGCGCTTCTAAAGCAGCCCGTTCAATTTCAGCTTGCAGATCAAAGGGTTCACCAAAGTCCCAAATCCTCATCTCCAACAAATATTCAACCTCATTGATCGCAATCTCAATATCGATGGGAGTTTCTTCAGAAAGTCCCTCATGCGCATAAGATACTACATTGGTAAACACCTCAACCAGCACAAGATTGCACTGCATCCAAGTTGGTTTTGGTAATAAATTTTGAAATTGCTGAAACCACTCTTGCAATTTAGCAAGAGCATAAATATCACTGTTAAGTTGAATGAAGTATTTCTCTAACACTGATGACTTAATCTGACTGACTTTCTAAATAATCTGACATTTTGACATTTTTGGATAAAATCCAACTAACTACTGACGGTTGTACCAGCGCATTAAGACACCTGCAAGTTTTTCTGAGTCATGACATACGGTTCCGTTGGGTTTCTCTTGCATGATATTGGCAATCAAAACAGGACAGCCTATAGCAGCGAGACTATCACGATCTAGAACCGTAAAATGTGACCCAGAGGAGGCATAGTGCTGTAGCGATCGCTCAGAAGGTGGATGCTTCTGAGCTAAAACTACATCAAATAGTCTCACACCTGCTATCTCATCTAAAACTCTTACATAGTCAGATACAGCGTAGCCGTCAGTTTCACCTACCTGACTCATGATATTACAAAGATAGATCGATGGCACGTTGCGATCAATTAATGCTTGAAGTATTTCAGGTACAAGCAGGTTAGGAATAATACTGGTATATAAACTGCCAGGTCCAATTACGATCAGATCTGCTTCGTTGATATCTTCGATCGCTTGAGGTAATCCCTTGGGATTATCTGGATTACAACCAATATGTTTAATCTTGCCTTTAGCTTCAGGAATATTCGACTCTCCCTCCACATAGCGTCCATCTTCAAATTCAGCCCATAACACCATGTGATCAAGAGTTGCAGGCAGAACACGCCCACGCACAGCCAAGACTTGTGAACTAGCAGCGATCGCCTTTTCGAGATCACCTGTTACTTCACTCATCGCCGTAAGAAATAAATTACCAAAACTATGTCCAGATAGACCTTCCCCCGTTTTAAAACGATATTGAAATAGTTCGGTTATTAACTTTTCCTCATCAGCAAGGGCGGCAAGACAATTACGAATATCACCTGGAGGCAATACACCATGCTCGCGTCGTAACCGACCAGAGGAGCCGCCATCATCAGCAACGGTGACGATTGCAGTAATATTGGCGCTATATTGCTTGAGTCCACGCAATAGATTTGATAAACCAGTACCACCACCCACGGTAACAATTTTAGGACCACGATTGAGTTTGCGATGGGAGACTAGCAACTCTAATAGTTCTTTGTCTTGATTGGGCATCAAAACTTGGGTGATCGAGCCGAGTGCGCGTTTCTGCCCCAGCCATAATAGTCCGATGCCGATTGCAAAGGCGATAGGTCCGCTCATATTGCGGGGCAAGATGGCAACCAAGGTGTCGATCGAGTTACCAATCAGTCGGGATAGAAATAAGATCGGGGTTAGCCTAGCGGAGATGGCAATCCCTAAAACAATTAGGACAATACCGATGATGCTAACTAGTAACCATCGCTTGACAAATAGTCCTGGTAAAAACCACTGGAACCCTCTCAGCCACTTTTTTCTCTTAATGGCTGGACGATATCGTTTTGCTGCTGGCTTTTTTGGGGGCTTCATTTAGCATCCTGTAATATGTACCAGCACTTCGCGGGTATGCCCCAAATTGCGATGTTCCCAGACAAAGATTCCTTGCCAAGTGCCGAGGGCAAGTTTACCATTAGCGATCGGGATCGTTTCTGATGTTTTGGTCAGGGTGCTGCGAATATGGGATGGCATATCATCGACTCCTTCCGAGATGTGGCGATATTGACTCGCATCTTCGGGAATCAGTTTTGTAAAAAATGTTTCTAGATCTGCTAACACATCAGGATCGGCATTTTCTTGAATAATTAGACTTGCTGATGTGTGGCGCAAAAAGACATTACATAACCCTATCTTTATCCCTGATTGGACTAACACTGCTTCCACTTGACGGGTGATGTTATGCAATTTTTTACCATTGGTGCGCAATGCTATGGTCTGCTGCACCATTGTTTGCACGGTGTGTTGTTGAATTGTAATCATAATTTAGAATTATTCTATAAAACTGAATTCGTCGAATCATAGTCTTTACAGATTACAGAGCGTTGTATTTACATTGCTTTGCACTCAAACTCAGGCGAAGATAAATTTTGAAAGCGTTGCTTTGCAACGCTTTCAAAATTTATCTTGTAGTTCGTTTGATCGACAATTTCTGTAAGTCCAAATCCCGACGTTTATCACCATAAAGAACTGCATTGGGGAAACATTTTCTTAACTCATCATTTTGGAACTTATCGACAAAGCGACTGTTGATGATAATAACAAAGCGTTCAAATGGGACATCTGGAAATTGCTCAGTAATTCTATCTACATTGTGAAACAATTTGTCGTCACATAAATGCAGAATATCACCTGCATTCAAAACAACTTTGGCAATGGGCTTCGTACCTTCTTTATCATTGTAAAGATAATTAGTTGCTCCATATACGTTTTCGCGAGAAAGTAAAACAATACTCAATGCTGTGCATCCGTCCGCATGAATGCCCTGCCCTTGCAAAGGGTCAATGTGCCCATTCCCTCTAACTCCCGTGATCTGCATCAGAATCGGCTCCCCTACACCTATTCCCCAAAGCTTCGCCCAATCGGCAACAAATGATTGCACATCCTCTCGATCAATGAAAGCGCTCTCTAGAGGCTGGTAGTAGCGATTCTTATTTGCCATGGTACAAGCATCGTTGTAGTTGCCACCCTGCGCCATAGCACATTCACCCATATCTTGGACGCTACCGTCTCTCAGTATATGCAACCAAGACATCCGCTTAAATCTAGACTCCACATATGGATCTGGAGGGAGATCCCGAAGAAATGAGCGCCATGCCGATAGATCAACACTTTGTGAGATATTGCGAATGCTCCAATGCTGAGTGTCAAGTTCTTTCTTTACTTCAATTGGGTTGATAAGCGAATCAAACCTAGTAATTGGAGGAAATAGCGTCTTTTGTTGCATTGAATTGGTTAATTCTAGTAAGGATTTTTTGGTAAGTTTTACTAGAATTTAGCATAAAAAAAGAAGGAGTAAAGAAAGATATTCATAAATAATACCCATATTCAAAATGGCGTTGCCATAGCACTTTTCACACAAACCAAAACCCGTAAGGTTTCACCCCTGCGGGGCGAAACCTTACGGGTTTTGGTACATAAGCTTGCGCCCCACAGGGGCGCAAACTACGGGTTTTGGTACACCTTATCTACAGTCAATAAATGCACTAACTATAGATAAAGCTACTACTGGAGCTGTGACAGCAGATAACACCCGATCGCCTAACGACACAGGGACAAATCCTGAAGCGATCGCCATTTCTTCTTCTCTAGTAGTCCAGCCCCCTTCGCAGCCAGTAGCTATAATTATTTGTCCTTTGTTTTCAACAAAGTCTGATGAATAACTTGAGCCTTGTAGGCTCGTAAGTAAATGCGTCACATTGGGACTAATCACGCAAATATATTTCAAAATTGGTGATGGTACGTTAGCAAGATGCTCACACCAAGAAGTTAATGTTGTTGGATTATTTATTTCAGGCACATAGGTACGCATTGAGAGTTCAGCAGCCTCTTCGGCTATGCGTTGCCAGCGATCGCGTTTTTGATTACCAATTTGATTGTCTGGTTTCAAGACCGTGCGATCGCTAAATAACGGCACAATTTGGTGCACCCCTAGCTCTGTAGTCTGCCGAATTACCGATTCGATATTGCTGCCTTTGGGCATAGCGATGCCAAGCGTAATCTGGGCTGATAATTCCGAGTTATTTTCTAGTTTGTCAATTATATTGGCAACATTTAGATCTCTTGACAATTGAGCTAACCACCATCCACCTTGGCGATCGAGGGCAATAAATTCAGATTCAGTTTCTAAACGCAATACATTGCATAGGTAATGTCTTTGCTCATAGGTGAGGGCGATCGCGCTATTAATTTGTAAAACTGGTGAGACTTGGTGTGCTTGTAAAGTCACCCTTTGCAGTCTGCGCTTGTGAGGTTGAGGAAGTAACACAATAAAGTCTTAATCGCGGATTATGCGGATTGTTAGATTTCACGGATCGTATACAAATCAACAGAAGTGCGGCGACACTTTTATTGATTAAAAACCAAACCCTGTAAGGGTTTTCACAACATAAAATGGCTACGCCATTTTATGTTGTGAAGTAACTTTATTTTGGGCTAAATAGCCAGCCTTTTTTCCAAAAGAAAAATAACAATCCCCCAGACATCGATAGCATTAGTAACCAACAAAGAGCATAACCATATGGTAATTTCAATTCAGGCATATTTCCTAATTCAGTATCAAAATTCATGCCATAGACACCAGCCACAAAGGTGAGTGGAATAAACACCGTGGAAATCACAGTCAAAAAGCGCATGATCTCGTTAGTACTATTACTCAACGATGACAGATAAATATCCATCAAGTTGGCAGCAAGTTCGCGATAGGTCTCAACCATATCCATAACTTGCACAGTGTGGTCATAACAATCACGCAAGAACACACGTACCTCACGATCAATCAAAGGACTTTCTTCCCGAATTAGCGAATTAATTGCGTCGCGCTGCGGCCAAATTGCACGCCGTAATAACAATAGTTCGCGCTTGATTTTATGGATTTTATCGAGGGTTTGGCGGGTGGGTTTATCAACCACCTCGTCCTGCAAATCTTCGAGACGTTCGCCATAGTCCTCCAGCACAGGGAAAAATCCATCAACAATCGCATCAATTAGTGCGTAAGCAAGGTAATCAGACTTCTGCGATCGGATTACACCTCGATTGCGATGAATGCGCTGACGAATTGGCTCAAACACATCATTTTCAGGTTCCTCTTGGACGGTGAGAATATAGTTTCGACCTAGGATCAAACTTACCTGCTCATCATAAAAACCCCTACCATCTTCACGACTAGTCACCATATGCAGGATGATCAACTCCTGATCCTCAAAACTC
Organism: Pseudanabaena sp.; assembly: GCA_044354985.1. Lineage (GTDB taxonomy): Bacteria > Cyanobacteriota > Cyanobacteriia > Pseudanabaenales > Pseudanabaenaceae > Pseudanabaena. The sequence goes on from JBIKYZ010000087.1 coordinate 14,144, forward strand.
TCTACCTTGGGACGTTGAGGAATATTGACAATATCTTCAAGCACAAGTGCATGGAGGTTAAACACTTTGCCTAGGCGTTGCAAGACATCTTCAGAACCTAGCCCTTGGACATCTACCCATGAAACTGAGTGGCTATCTAGATAAGGGAAACATTCTTCGGGTGTAGCAAGCTGAACCCCTAGGGCTTCTTCAGCATTGTAATCAATCAAGAAAATATTGGGAATAGTGGCATCTTCATCAATGATTAGCGTTCCAGGTGGGCTGCCCGGTTCGGGTTCATTGAAGTCATAAAACTCTAATTCATCATCATTCTCTTCAGAATCATCTTCGATGGGACTAGGTTTAAATCTGGCAGGGTTATGGAGCATGGTGAGGAGAGTCTGAAATACACTTGTCAGTTTGCCACATTGTTAAGCCTAGTTCGTCTATAAAAACTTAGATGGTATAGGATTTGTTTCTATGAGATTTCCTGATCCCCAACCTTACTATTTCTTAAGTCTATGAAATACAAAATAAAACCGAAAAAAATTAGTGAAAAGCTTAATAAATTTAATTTACTGTCGATCGCGTCTTTTACTTGTTGTTTAAGTACGGTCTTTTCTGGGAATGCGATCGCGGGGGCGTTGCCCGACAAGATTCTATGGGGTAAACCAACCTGTGACGTGAGTACTGCGGAAATTTTGCGGAAACATGAACTCCGAAAATCGGCTTTAGTCATAAGTCCTCGTGATCAAAAAGCACAAGATCAATATCAGGCGATCATTCAAAAACACAAATCAGAATTGCAAGCCTGTCGCGATCGCAATACGCTCCAGACTCAAGCTACTTGGTTGCGGCTATATCCCAATGATGTCAAAGCAGGTGTATTAGAAGATGTTTTCGATAAAATGGCAAATCGTGGCTATAACCAAGTTTTTATCGAAGTTTTTTATGATGGGCGGGTGTTACTGCCAGTTGCCAACAATCCTACGCCTTGGCGATCGGTGATGGAAGAGTCGGTCAAGGCGGGGGAAGTGCCTGCGGACTATGATCTGTGGAAACAGGCGATCGAGATCGGGAGAGCACGGGGCATCAAAGTTTATGGGTGGTCTTTTACAATGAATTTTGGCTATGGCTATAGCGAAATCAAGGGGCGTTCGGGAGCCTTAGCACTTAATGGTCGAGGTGAAAATAGTATTGCCAATACCAATTTTGACCGCAACTTAGTTAGCAATGGGCGAGCTTTTTATGAAGATGCCTATGAAGTTGATCATCTATTCGTCGATCCGTACAATGCGATCGCCAAGGCTGATCTGACATCGTTAGTCAAAGCGCTGATGCAACGCAATCCCGACGGAATGGTATTTGATTATGTGCGCTATCCCACGAATTCCACTGGCGAGTTGATTGATAACGTCAAGCAGCTATGGATTCATGGAAAAGCTTCGCGAACAGCTTTGCTGAATAGTATTGACAATAAAACTGTTCGAGAACTCATGGATATCTATCTCCAAAATGGTGATCTGACGGCTGATGATGTGGTTCAGACTGAGAAGAAACTGACAGATAACATTAAGGTGAGACCGACAAATATTAAAAATCCTAGAGAAACTGCTGCGATCGCGGAAGGTTTACTCTGGAATATCGCCACAAACCATGCCTATAAAGGTGTGATTAATTTTGTAAACACAATCACAGCTCCTCTTCAGCAAAATAATATTCCCATTGGCACTGTTTTCTTCCCCAATGGCAATCGCACTGAATCAGGTCGTTTTGAGGCAAGAATGCAGCCTTGGGATCGTTTTCCCAAGAACATGGAGCGTCATCCGATGACCTATGCACTTTGTAGTGATGGTAGCTGCATTGCCGATCAAGTCGCTGAAGTTGTCCGCCAATCAGCACCTGAGACTTTAGTTTGTCCAGTTTTGGCGGGAACTTGGGGACAGGGGTTTGATGGACATCCTAGTTTTGAAATCCAAACGAGGGCGATATTGGCTAGGCAGCCAAAGATTAATTGCATTAGTCATTTTGTCTATGCTTGGATGGAACCCGAAAGCGATCGCCTTCGTAAATTTGGTAAAGCCACAGGTTTAGAGCCAGCGACAACACCAAACTAGAATCCAAGTAAATGTAGGGGCGGGTTTTGCAGATATATTCTGCTTTTAGCAAAGATTGTCAACTAAACCCGCCCCTACAATACCTTTCCAACATCTCTTTGTTTAGATCAGGAAATCGAGTAGCCGATGGGCAAGTTCTAATTTTGAGCAGAGAGGAGTAGATTGGGTGTTGCCATTCTTATGGATAAATGTGGCTTGGTTGGTATCAGTTCCAAACCCAGTTTGAGAACTATTAACCGCATTAGCCGCGATCGCATCTAGCCCTTTTTTTGCCAACTTCTCTTTTGCTGCCGACAAAACCTCCGACTCATTTCCAGTCTGAGCCGCAAAGCCAACTAGCAATTGATCAGGGCGTTTACGACGTGCCAGATCGGCAACAATATCAGGAATATATTCTAGTTCTAGTTTTAAAGGAAGTTCTGATTTGGGTAACTTACGAGCGCTCTGAAATTGCGATCGCACATCACCAATAGCTGCTGCTGCGATCGTGATGTCAGCTAAGGGGAATTCTTCGAGCATGGCTTTGTGCATTTCTGCGGCTGTGCGAACTACCCTCACGCCTAGCCCCTCTCCCATGGAGCGAGACACACTAGAGGCAGTTATGAGCGTAACATTTGCGCCACGATGCATGGCTGCTTTAGCGATTGCAGTTCCCTGCTTACCTGTGGATGGATTGCCGATAAAGCGCACAGGATCGATAAATTCTCTTGTCCCTCCTGCATTCACTAAAATCTTCTTTCCTTTTAAATCCTGTTTTCCCTTGGTAAATAGAAAAGATTCTAAATATTCCAAAATTATTTCTGGTTCTACCATCCTCCCAGTTCCCACCGCATCACAGGCGAGAATCCCATCCGTCGGTGCGATCGCTGTATATCGATTATCTTGTAATAATTTATGCCAATTCTCTTGGACAGAGGGTTGGAGCCACATGGTCGTATTCATCGCAGGCGCAAATAGAATCGGACAAGTAGAAGCTAGGACTGTATTTGTGAGCAGGTTGTCGGCAAAGCCATAGGCAAGTTTCGCTAAGGTGTTGGCGGTTACTGGTGCTAGCAAAAATATGTCAGCCCATTCTGCTAACTCAATATGTAATGGTCTACCATTGCTCGGCTGCCAAAAGTCAGCATCGGTATAGGCAGGTTGGCGTGAAAGTGTAGCAAAAGTAAGTGGCGTGACAAATTCCGCTGCTGATTTCGTTAAGATCACGCGCACTTCAATACCGCGTTTTGCCATGCTTGAAACAACTTCGCAAACCTTGTAGGCGGCAATGCCTCCAGATATTCCAATTAATACATGACTCATGCTTCCTTCCCAACCAAGGTGGTATAAAGTGATAATTAGAGATATATGGCTTTGCCACGCACCACTAACTATTTGAGTATAGATAGCGATCGCCTATAATACCAACCAGATAGCTAAGATACTTTTGAGGTTATTCCGATGCTACAAATCGATCTCAAACATCTGCCCACCAGTGACGAATTACCCGATTCTGACGATACGCCTGTAGATAACGAAGACCAGAATTTTTTACCGAATTTACTATTATTCTTACTGGAGTGGCTCATCTAGGTAAATAGGTGGAAGGAGGCATAAGAAGACGACGAAGGAAATCAAAATCAATCCAGCTAAGATTGTATGCCCACTCAAACATGGCTACATATAGATACAAATACTTTTTGCGA
>JBIKYZ010000311.1:0-5537 GCA_044354985.1 Pseudanabaena sp.
ATTGGCATAATGGGTTTAGGGATAATGATTTGTTTTCGGTTGAAAGTTGAAACTCTCATTATCCCTTTTCGCTTAATCCCGCTCTTTCTTTGCTTCAATCTTGTCCAAAGTCCAATTCTATGAAAAATTAATGCCTGCCTGTTTCTCGATCGCTTTCAATGTCCCTATTGGAATCATCTTGCTGCTATGAAGAGGAACAATAACAGTCCGCCGAGTTTCAGTGTTAAATAATTTGAGGTGAGATCCATTTTGAGACACTTCTAAAAATCCTGCTGATTTGAGTTGTTTAATAACTTGACTAGCATTTAATCTCGGCGATTTAGGCATAAAAACTTACAGGACTAACTCAACTTCTCGCAAAATAAAGAAGAGGGTTGTTTTTTTGCAAGTGATTGAGGAAAAAAAACTTACAGAGCTAACTCAACCATTTCAGTGCTTGGCTTTTTAACTAATAAATAATCAGGTAATGGTTCTAACATTAGAGAAATAGCGTCTTTAAGATTAGATATTGCTTCTTCACGACTATCACCACAAGAAGACACAAAATTTAACTCTGGGCAAGTTGCAGAGTAAGACTGTACCGCCTCATCCCATTCTAAAATCGCACGAATTATCATAATTTTGTTGCCTAGACTTAATTTGATTTTAGTTCTTTTTGAGCTTTGAGGTAGGCAAAGACCGACTTATCACCAATATCAGGTGGAATTTCTTGAGTCACTTTACGAATCGCAAAGATTACAAACAAAACTGCCCAAGCAGCTAATAGTCCTCGCTCGATCGCTACAGGTAAAATATTCACCAAATGACCAAGAATTAGCAGAGGCAATAGGGGGACTAAAAACTTTGTTTCAAAACGATTAAAACAAAAAGTCTCTTTGAAAAAAATCCCTGTAAGCGCAGCAAAACTAAAACCCACACCAATCAACGCGATTTGATGATCGTAAATAGCGATCGCCAAAGGTTCAGAAAAATAAAGTGTCACAGCTACGGCAGCAATCGTCCCGATTGCCCAAAAGATTTGCAAAACCCGATGTAGCAATTCCAGATAAATATGAATTGTCCAAAGAGCAGCACCTAATCCTATGGAAAAACCGACATACAGCCAAGTCAACCAATTTAGAATTTCAGGATTATTGGGCTGCAACAACACTAATATCGCGCCCACACTAAAACATAAAGTAGCGATCGCTAAAGCACTTCGGTAAACAATTACCCCAAAGCGATCGTCTTTCGTGATCGTGAATTCACCAAACTGACCTTGATAAACTTCAGATGTAATTCCCACAAATTTCTCCTCCGCCAATAACTATTACTAAAAGTATAGATGACCCCAATCTGACTCTATAGCTGGTTGGTCAAGAAACTTGATGTTATCTCTTGTTAATGATTGCCAAAATTACCATAATGCTTTACTATCTTGCAGTCAAAATCGACAAAATTCGGATGACGCTGTACCGAAAACCAAGTAGGCAGCAGAGGAACTTTAATTATGCGTATTTATTACCTAGCTGGCGTGATTCTTAGCGTTACTACAATCCTTAGTGCTTGCGGTGAGGGTACACCAGTCGAATGTACGATCAGTACCAGACGAGAGATCAGACAAGGCGTTGTCAAGACTGCTAAGTTTGCTTCTGGCACTGATTGCGAACAAATGAAATTACTTGCTGAAGAAGGCAAGCCATTGCCCAGTATTTCTGCTGGCACAACTACAGCAACTCCGCCTAAAGTAGTTGAAACTGCCGCCCCAACTTTTAACACTCCATTTGTAACTGGTCAAAAAACACAGGATCTGATTGCCATCACAGATAAGCAGGCAAGAGTTCAGGAACTAGAACAAAAAATTGGCGTTGACTCTAAACAATCTCGCGATCCCTTCACTAGTAATGTGATTAATCCAGTACCAAAGTTGGAAACATTGTTAGCAAAGAAAGTACAAGTAAAACCTAATCTTCGTGCTGCTGTAGTTGTAAGAACATCTAACCGTCCGAGTAAAGTAGTTTTGCCACCTGATACCAGAGCTGCTGATGGCACAAAAGTTACAGGTACTGTTGAAGTTGCAGGTACGATCTATGCAATTATTAGTGCCTTTGGTGAGCCAACATCTCGTTATGTTAGGGCTGGTCAAATGATCTCTAACGGTAGAGTATTAGTGAAACGAATTGATACCAATGCAGAGCCCCCGATTGTTGTGTTACAGCAAAATGGAGTTGAGGTATTACGTGCTGTAGGTGCTCCAATTGTTAGTTCTAATCCTGATCAACCTGTTGATCCCGCTGTTGCTCCAGTAGCCCCTGCCCCAGCAAACCCTCAGCCTACCACTGCCCCATTTACGCTATTGCCTCCTGCTCGATAATACCAATTCTCAAAATGGTGTTGCTATTTGGAGGTATAGCAATAATAGGGTTAGCTTAAGACATAAAACCCCAAATAAAAGTGGCGGCGCTAAGCGCAGTCACTTTTATTTGGGGTTTTATCTCCTAGCTATCTCTTTTATGCCAAAGCAAAAAATGGCTACGCTGAAAACAACAGGTATAAATCAAAAAGCCTCGCGTTGCGAGGCTTTTTGATTATTTCTTGGGAGCCATTAACATAGTGATGTTTCTTCCTTCGCGCTTAGGATATTGTTGGATCTCAGCGACAGACTCTAGATCACTAGCCATGCGATTCAACAAAACCTCAGCAAGATCAACGTGCTGAATCTCGCGACCGCGAAACATAACTGTTGCTTTGACCTTATCACCTTCTTTCAAAAAGCGTTCTGCATGATTGATTCGCACTTTATAGTCATGCTCCTCAATTTTGTAACGCATCTTGACTTCTTTAACATCGGAAGTATGTTGCTTTTTGCGAGCTTCGCGTGCTTTCTTCTCTTGCTCAAACTTGAATTTGCCATAGTCCATGATTCGACAAACAGGAGGATCAGCTTTATCGCTGACCAGCACAAGGTCTAGCTCTTTTTCTTCAGCCATTTTCAAGGCTTCTTTGGGGGTCAGGATGCCGAGTTGCTCCCCCTCCATATCAATGACTCGAATTTTTGGATATCTGATGCGTTCGTTGATTTGGGGAAGGTCTTTAATTGGCTTTTTAGTCATGAAATCTCTGTTGTCTAGACTCTTGGGGGTATTGGTTTAAATTACTAATGGTTGACAAATATATGCCGATCTGAAGCTTAATATTCAAATTAAGAGTTTGAAATATTTAGGCTTAGCAATTTTTTGCTTGACATAAACGTTTAAGTATAGTACAAACTACCACTTAATGTGTCAAGTATTATGCCATTATTTTTCGTAAATTTTGGTTAACTAGATCTGAGGTTACCCCATCGCTAAGCGTTACTGATCCGAGCGCCGTTGGCAAAATGAAGCGCACTTGACCAGCTTCAACTTTTTTGTCGGTGGATAGGGACTCAATAATCGCATCTAAATCAATATCCGCAGGTAAAGTCTGTGGTAATCGAGTTTTAGTGATCAGTGCAACCTGTTGAGCTTGATCGGCTTCAGTCCATAGCCCCAGATCGACAGCGATCGCACCCGCAATGACCATGCCTAACCCAACGGCTTCACCATGATTGTAAAGGCGATAATTGGTAACTGATTCGATCGCGTGACCGACTGTATGACCATAGTTGAGAATGGCACGAAGATTTCCCTCTTTTTCATCCTTAGATACGACTTCGGCTTTGGCTTTGGCACAACGGTACAAAATGGTTTGTAGCAATTCCGATGAAACATAGCGCAACTGATCGAGGCGATCGCATTGGGCTAATAAATCAAATAATTCCCGATCCCAAATTACGCCGTACTTAATTACCTCAGCCATCGCTGAGCGAAATTCACGGGCTGGCAAAGTCTTTAATACTTCAGGATCAACCCAAACGAGGCGTGGCTGATAGAAAGCCCCAATTAGGTTTTTGCCCTGTGGATGGTTGATTCCCGTCTTTCCACCGATCGCGGAATCTACCATCGCTAGCAGTGTAGTCGGTACTTGGACGAGATCGATTCCTCGTAGCCAAGTCGCAGCCGCATAGCCTGACATATCGCCAATTACCCCACCACCAAGAGCGACAATCATCGATGAGCGTTCTAAACGATGGGCAAGAGCCGCATCATAAATCTTTTGAAGTGAATTAGCAGTTTTAAAGCGCTCACCTGCGGGCAAGATTAAATGAGCAACATCAAAACCTGCACTACTTAGGGATGTCTGGACAGTCTCGCCATAGTGCTTATATATGACAGGGTTCGAGACAATAAGAATTTTTTTGCTTTTTTTGCCTAAACCAATTTCTACTAATTTATCGCCTAAGTTTTTGAGGCTATGCGATGCGATCGCAATGTCATAACTGCGATTAGGTTGGCTATCACTATTGAGTGCAACGGTAACTGTTGCGGAATGTTCGGACATACTTCTGATTAAAGGATCTATCTGCCATGTTAGCAGCGATCTTGTTTTCAAATCTCGCAAATAAGAAAAAGCAGCGCTTCGCGCTGCTTTTTCTTATTTGGTCATTGCTTGGCACAGCTCAATAATTGCAGTTTGCAATGTCGCAGTTTCATCTTTGCCATGTTTCAGATCGGCTTCTAGCCTCAACAAAATACTCAGCGATCGCATTAGCTTTTGACTATTTAACCCCTGTACTTCTTGCTTCAAGAAATACACGCGCTTAGGATTACCAATCTCCGCAGCATCAGCGATCACCTTATCATCTCGCTCACCCGATTCTTGCATCAGTTTAATCCAGAGCCATGTGCGAAACTGTCCCACCAAAGTTGCACAAATCCGTAAACCCACTTCGTTGTTTCGCAGTAATTCCGCAATCAAAGAAAGCGCCTGACTAGTATTTGCAGATCGAATTGCACTTGCTAATTGCAGACTATTGTGAGCTGATACTTGCACAAGTGGTGCAATTTCTTTAGCAGTAAGTGGATTCGTTTTCCCATAATGTGATAACTGCAACTTTTGCAATTCCATTGTCAGGCGACGAGTATCATTACCAATCGCATCAACTAGGAGATCTATGCCGTCTGATGCTATTTTTAAGTCAATTTCTGCGGCAGCTTGTTTCACTAATTGAGCGATCGCATCGGTTTTCCAAGGAGGGATTAACGAAAACTCTAAAATCTGGGCATACTTCTGCAATAACTTGGTAGATTTGGCTCTCCCATCAGGCTTATTTGATGATGTAAACAAGATGTAGGAGTCTACAGGTAAATGATTAAAAGTTCTTTCTAACTCTGCTAGTAGTGATTCCGCGCATCGTTGGGCGATCGCAGTATCGGCGAGCCAAGTTAAACGACTACCCATACCAAAAGGCGAAGTCACCGCTTGGTTTAATCCGTCCATTACCTCAAGATCCCCCGTAGCATTGATTTTTGCATAATTAAAATCTCGCCACATCGGATCGATATGGGTATCTATCAGTTTTTTAACTGCTTGAGAAATTTGATAGTCGTCATCGCCCCAATAAAAGTAGACAGGCATTGTATGATTAGTTCAACTATGTGGTGTGGTGTAGAGATTTGATGATTACTAGAAGCAAA
>JBIKYZ010000313.1:0-5483 GCA_044354985.1 Pseudanabaena sp.
TGCACTTAATATCTTGTGCCGTAAATCAAGCGAATATGCTGTCATATTTTGTTTAATTTTAGTGATGCTTTAGATTACTAGACTTGTGGCGCGTTTGATCGGTATTTGCTGTAAGAATTGTCTAGATTGCCTATCTTCTCTTGTAAAGGCTTCTTTGTCCACACAAGTCTCTGTGACTAAGTTTCGATGTATCTAAGCCCCCTAAATCCCCCAATTCTGGGGGGCTTAGAAAGAATTTTATTTTCTTGTCCCCCCAGAATTGGGGGCTAGGGGGCAATTAATTAGAGAATTTTCTTCTTCCCCCTTTTTATACCAAAGAACAAAATGGCGTAGCCATTTTGTTCTTTAAACCCCTTGCAGGGCTTGTTTATTAATTCACAAAAGTGTTGCTACACTTCTGTGAATTGTTATTAAGGGGGATTGAGGGGGATTTCCTTGAGTTTTTTACCAAAAATTATGACTCGTTAGATCGCAAAATATTGTTAAGGAGTAGAAACGATGCCTGATCATGTAGTGTGGTCTCATGAAATTGCCAATGTGCCACTTCCACCTTTAGTCAAAGGATTACCGATTTTTGGGAGCAGTTTGGAACTCGCAGCCGATAGCGCCAAATTTTTTCTGAAACAATATCATGAGGTTGGAGCAATTTTTCGCATTCGCGCCCTCGATCGCCAATTTACAATAATCGCAGGTGTGGAAGCCAATCAATTTGTCAACCAAGTTGGAACTGAGTTTCTCAGCGGCAAAGATTTTTGGAAAGACTTTGTAAAAGAATTGGGTGTTGATGAATTGCTGGTCAGTTTAGATGGCGATCGCCATCAACAGAAACGCCGATTTTTGAAATCAGGATATTCGCGCAACGCCATTATCCACGCTTTCCCAGAAACAATCCAATTAATTCAGTCTTTGACCGCAGATTTGCGATCGGGACAACGGTTGCAAGTTTTACCCTTCTTTAAACGAGTTATTTGCGAACAGTTAGGGATGTTACTTGCCGACTGTTCCCCTGGTGAGTATTGCGAAGATTTAGTTAATTTTTTACAGACAGCTCTAAATGTATTGGTGGTAAGACAATCTCCATCATTTTTACTATGGATGCCATCTTATAAACGCGCAAAGCAAAGGGTACTCGAATTAGCTCGCATCGCGATCGCTAAACGTCGCAGCAATGATGTTAAGAGAGAAAAACCAAATTTAATTGACGATCTAATTGCTGACTCTAAAACAACACACCCGATGTTCTCTGAAGCTGAATTGATTGCGGCGGCGGTTGGGCCATACCTAGCAGGCATAGATACGGTTGCAAATACCTGCTCTTTTATGCTTTACGCATTGCTGAAATCTCCTGAAGTAATGGCAAAAGTAATGCAGGAAGTCGATCTGCTGTTTCGAGATGGCATACCCAGCGCTGAACAACTACGCGGGATGAGTGCTTTGCATGGCACTGCGATGGAGACACTGCGGATGTATCCTGTGGCGGCGGCAATTCAACGATATGCGATCGCGGATTTTGCATTTCAAGGCTATCGCGTGGAGGCGGGAACCCATATGATCATAGCCACGACATTACCCCATTTTTTGCCGCAATTTTTCCCAAATCCTAACAATTTTGACATCGATCGCTTTCATCCACCTCGCAGCGAACATAAGCAAAATGGAGCTTTCGCTCCTTTTGGAGCAGGTGCACATCTATGCTTAGGTAACGGGTTGGCTGAAGTCCAAATCATGTTAACCATGGCGACGCTGTTGCATCAATTGGAGTTTTCCCTTGAATCTCCCGACTATACAATTCAACCCACGAACAATCCTACCCTTACCCCAGGGAATAAATTTTATCTGCGCATCAAAGCCAGAAATTCTCATGCTCAAAAAGGGGTTAAGTGAAAGTAAGCCATAGGCTTACTTTCACTTAACCCCTTTTTGAGGTTCGTAATGAAAACTGCAACTAAGTAAAGGCAATTCATGAATTGCCCTTACGGTAAAATAAAGAGCTCAGGGCATTTTTGCGTAAGTCCTACTAAGTAATTCGCCCCCAAGAAGCTGATTTGTCCGCGAAGCAGACAAATCAGCTTCTTGGGGGAATTTAAAAAATCATTCTTTAAGGATCGAGAAGAAATCACGGTCATGCTTGAGATATCTGGCTACAAAATTAATTCTTTAATTTATGAAAGCGCTCTATCGGGCGTTTATCGAGGATATTGTGAAAGCGATTTCCAACCAGTTATCCTGAAAATTCTCAAATTGGAATACCCAACGCCAGAGGCGATCGCACGATACAAATTAGAATATGAAGTTTGTAAGCAGCTAAGTCATATTGATGGCGTGGTTAAAGCTTATGAATTTATCAAGTCTCAACGATTTCGATGTATTACATTTGAAGATTTTGGTGGTGAGTCGCTCCGTATCTTGAAGTCATCGCGAATCTTTAATCTTACCGAGATTTTAGGGATCGCCACCCAAATTGCTGGCATCCTCAGCGAAATTCATGGGGCGAATGTAATTCATAAAGATATCAATCCCTCTAATATCATTTTTAATCCTCGGACATCTCAAGTCAAAATTATTGATTTTAGTATCTCCAACATTTTGTCGCGGGAAAATCCAACCATCCGCAATCCCAATACGCTCGAAGGGACTCTTGCCTATATGTCGCCAGAGCAGACGGGGCGGATGAACCGTAACCTCGATAACCGTAGTGATTTATATTCTTTGGGAGTCACTTTGTATGAGCTTATCTGCGATCGCCTCCCTTTTGAATCTTCCGATCCTCTTGAATTAGTTCATTGCCATATTGCGAAGCGTCCAATTGCTCCCCATAGCGTCAATCCTGAGATTCCTAAACCAGTCTCAGATATTGTCATGAAACTATTGGCAAAAACAGCGGAAGACCGCTATCAGAGTGCGCTGGGATTAAAAGCTGATTTAATGATTTGTAGCCAGCTTTTAGAAAACAGAGGTGAGAATAAAGGCGAGATTGCCTGTTTTAATTTGGGTGAACACGATGCTTCTGCACAATTTCAAGTTTCGCAGAAACTCTATGGTCGAGAACTAGAAATATGGCTATTGCTTGCCGCATTTGAATGTCTGATCCTTGGCAAAGCCGAAGTCATCATGGTCACGGGTTTCTCTGGTATCGGCAAATCAGCACTCGTTCATGAAATTTACAAGCCGATCACCCAAAAACGTGGTTACTTCATTTCAGGTAAGTTTGACCAATTTCAACGCAATATTCCCTATAGTGCCTTTGTGAATGCTTTTCGGGAACTCATGACGCAACTGCTGACTGAAACTGAAAGCGAACTGCAAATATGGCGCGATCGCTTGTTGGATGCATTAGGAGATAATGCCCAAATCATTATTGATGTGATCCCTGATGTGGAAAAGATCGTAGGCAAGCAAGCGGAAGTATTGGAACTCCTACCTAATGAATCCCAAAATCGATTCAATTTAGTTTTTCAGAATTTCGTGCGCGTGTTTACGAAACCAGAACATCCACTTGTGATCTTTTTAGATGATCTCCAATGGGCAGATTTAGCTTCTCTCAAGCTTTTACAGTTATTAGTCACTTCTAGCGAAAGTCAGTTTCTCTACTTTATTGGCGCTTACCGCAATAATGAAGTAGATGCGATTCATCCCTTAAGTTTGACCCTGAATGAGGTTACGGCAATGGGAATATCCATCAAAGAAATCGTCCTGTCGCCCTTAGAAGAATCAGATGTCTATGATTTGGTGGCTGACACCCTGAAGTGCGATCGCGAAACGATCAAACCTCTCGCAGAACTCGTCTTCCAAAAAACTGCTGGAAACCCATTTTTTATTAACGAATTCCTCAAATCGCTATATGCTGATGATCTAATCAACTTTGACCTGAAACAGGGGACTTGGCGATGGGATTTAAGCAAAATCCAATCCACTGATTTTACAGATAATGTAGTGGAATTAATGTTAGGAAAAATCCAGAGGCTTACCCTTAAGTCTCAGGAAATCGTCCAAATCGCCGCCTGTATTGGCAACCATTTTGATTCTCAGACTCTTGCGATCGCAGCTGATCGCTCGCATCGACTGGTAATACAAGATCTATTGCCAGTTTTAACTGAGGGGTTGATTTTACCACTAACGGATAATTACAAATTCGCGATCGTTGATACTGACGATGATTTCTCGGAAAGCTTTTTAGTTGACTATAAATTTCTGCACGATCGCGTTCAGCAAGCAGCTTATGTGCTGATTCCTACATCTGAAAAGCAAATTATCCATCTTAAAATCGGTCGCCAGTTGCTCAAGAAAATTCGCAGACGGCAATCGAACGGAGAAAATTTAGCGATCGAGGAGGAAGTGTTTCGGATCGCGAACCATCTAAATAGGGGAATGGGATTAATTGCTGATCCTCAAGAACGGATAGAATTAGCAGAGCTAAATCTAATCGCAGGTAAAAAAGCCAAAGATTCTAATGCGTATGCCGATGCTCAAAAGTACCTAGCGATCGGTATTGGGCTATTGCCAGATTCTGCATGGGAAATTCACTATCCACTTGCGTTGAGGCTCTATGAAGCTGCGGCTGAGTCAGCTTATTTGAACACAGACTTTGATGAGTGCCATCGCTTCGTTGATCGCATCGTGCACCATGCCAAGCATATTCTCGATACGATTAAGTCCTACAAGGTCAAGATTAATGCTTATACAGCCCAGAAAAAGTTTCACCAAGTACCAATAACTGTAAATTCGATTCTGATTCGTCTGGGAGAACCAATTCCACCTTTCCCAAACGAGTTGCAGGTTGGTTGGGAACTTATTGGCACGGAACTCCGCACACGCTTATTGAAGATCGATAATTGGAGAAGCTTACCAATAATGAACGATCCCTACAAACTTGCAGCGATAAGTATTATGAACTCACTTGCTGCGGCAAGCATCAATTTAAATCCTTTGCTCATCGGCATGGTGATTCTTCGTATTGTGAACATGACTCAGCAGCATGGACTCTCCCCAGATGCTCTAATTCAAGGCTCAGCCTATGGAATAGTTCGATGGACAGTTTTTCAAGATATCGAAGGTAGCTATCGGATGGGGCTAATAAGTTTGCAATTAATCGAAAAGATGAATATGCGATCTGGAATTTCCATGGCTGTCATTGCCTTTGAAACCTGTTTAAGACATTGGAAAGAACATCTCCGAAAATCTCTCCCCAACTTACTGAAATCACTACAACTGAGTATTGAACTTGGTGAATATGAAGTCACAGGATTCGGTATTCTTGGTTACTGCATCCATCGTTTTTTTGTCGGCGATCCTTTATTGTCTGTGATTCAAGACTTTCAAATCTATGGGGGATTCCTCACACATAAAATCAAACAGCCCTATATTATTGGAGTTTGGAAAAAATTGAAGCAAAAAATGGATGAACGGCACATTAAGAGATGCCCAAATATTGGGCATGAGAAATCGAAGCACTAATGATTTAGGAGTACTAAGATAGTAGTATT
>JBIKYZ010000088.1:0-17773 GCA_044354985.1 Pseudanabaena sp.
TCTCAAACTTAATTCTAAGCTCAATCACTTCGCTCTCAAATCCAAATTATATATCAAGGCTTTGCAGCAATCTCACTTGGAATGGCAGTCTCTGAAACCTTTTTAGGCTTCTGCGTAACATGAGATAAGAATTGAGGAATTTTTGGCAGAGCTTTTCTGCAACTTGCAACCCGACTGAATAAGTCTCCGTAGATACAAAGATGCTGGTCAACAAACGGGCGATTTCCCAAGTACAAGGAGCAAGCACAGCTTCATCAAAATCGTTGATATCAAAATAGACGTGACGATTATCTGCTTTATAATTCCCAAAATTCTCTACATGTAGATCGCCACAAATCCAGACTAGAGGTGCTTTTTTAAACCATGACTTAATTGGTAAATCTTCATAAAATAGATGGCAGGTAGATCGAAAAAAGATAAATGGGTTTTCTTCTTCCTCACGCATATACTGATATTTTGCCTTCAGTAAATCAGGATCTCGCGGCTGACTGAGATTAAATTGATAAATGCGATCGCGAATATTTCGATTTGACATAACATTAAAAAAACAGTAAAGGCGGCGCATCGCGCCACCTTTACTAATTTACTTTACTAAGCCCTGTATACACATTCTCGTTTACTAAGCCCAACCAAGGGTCACTAGCTGGAGTGAGAAACAATTGATCGTAAACTCGGCGATTTAGGGAGTTTAGAGCTAGTGAATTGCCATTGAGGTTTTCATTGCCGAGAAATTCACCATTAGCAAACCAACTGTGAATCTGGGCATGAAATACATATTCGTTACGGACAGTATCTTGAGCGATCGCTCTTTCAAAGCTACTGACCACCGTTGGCATTGATGCGTTCGGCGATAACTTACGTTCCATGAGCTTCAGACTCCCTTGATCGAGATATACTCGATTTTGATAAAGCCTTGCTAATCTTGCCCAATTTGCATCACTCAGCTTGGCAAAAGGTGAAGGGGGGGTAACTTCGGAGATAGGCGCACTAGGCGTGCGAATTAGCGTGGGCATCTCGACTGCCATTTTACCAAAAGTCAAACGACTTGCAGTCCTCGCATCAGAACTAAAAGGGTTACCCGTAAACACATCTTGATTACTAAGTAATGGTTGCAATGGCAAGCTTAAGCGAGTGAGATCTGTTCGCCAATTTTTTTCAAGCTTCGCAAGGCGATCGCGATGATATTTAACCAAAACTTCGCGGCGTAACTTTACATCGTTAGTATTGTTAAGTAGTTTCTCAGCGCCCTCAGCATCTTTAAGATTTTCTAGAAATGCTTGAGGACTGTACAAACCTGGAATTGCATCAATTGGGCGACCGTCACTATCAAGAACATAGTGAATGCTGTTACCTGTAAGGGTTTGCTCTAGCTTGCGACCATCCCCAAAATCAATCGTGACCTTAGGTACTGGACGCTCAGGCTGCCAATGTAAAATAAAGCGATCGCGCAACAACTGCGAAACTCCCGCATTAGGATAAAGCGCTGTGCGGAAAAATCTACTATTTGCACAACTAAGCTCATCATTGAGATTGCCAAGCAAGCGCAAAGACAAAATCGGTTTCCCAGATTCTTTTGATGCAGTCTTGGCTGCTTCTAAATCTTTGTACCAATACAATCGCGAGGCATCACAGTCTTTTTGCTGACAAATTGCATCTAAAGTTGCCCGTAATTGCGGATTATTAGGTAAATCTTTTTGATAAGCATTCCAAAATGCATCCACACCAGCATTTTTAAATGCTCGTAACTTGGCGATCGCCTGCTGAGATGTTACTTGATCTTTGGAAGCTGCTTGCTGAACGAGGTTATCCAAACTCGGTTGCTCTGAGGCGATAACTGCCTGTGGTGAAGAGATGGCAGAGATAGCGATCGCGCCCAAACTCAATAAAGCGAAACATGAATTAGCCAGTTTTTTTTTCACAAGCATCATAAAATCTCCTTAATCGCCTTAGGCTTAAGCTTCCGCAGCAATAGACATATTTACCACTCATATTGTTCCTAATAAAAGCTAATTTTAGCTAATTTTTTAAATCGCAAATAGTCGTAAAGCTTAAAAAATTCTGGGCGGCACTTCATACCCGCTAGAAATTTCTGAGTTTGTGTTCTTACATTACTTGCAACGATCCCCGCAAAGATAGACAATGTTTGCATTCAGAAAAAATATGCAAATAAAAAAGCCAAGATAATCCGAAGAATTTATGAAAAATGTACTGGCTATCATTCTGGGCGGTGGACAGGGAAGCCGACTATATCCCCTCACTAAAACACGCGCTAAGCCCGCCGTCCCTGTAGCAGGCAAATATCGACTGATCGACATTCCTGTGAGTAACTGCATTAACTCAGGTATTGAAAAAATTTATATCCTGACTCAGTTTAACTCCGCATCACTTAATCGTCATGTCAATCAAGCCTATCGCCCCGCCTCCTATTCTGATGGCTTTGTGGAAATTCTTGCCGCTCAGCAAACACCCGATAGTCCAGATTGGTTTCAAGGTACAGCCGACGCTGTTCGCCGTTATGCATGGCTGTTAGAGTCATGGGATGTCAGTGAATACTTGATCCTATCTGGCGATCATCTGTATAACATGGACTACGAGAAATTCGTAGAGCATCATCGCGAAACTGGGGCAGATATCACCCTGTCAGTATTGCCTGTTGATCAGAAAAAAGCCTCAGCCTTTGGCTTGCTCAAAACTGACAGTACTGGCAAAGTGATTAATTTCCTCGAAAAGCCCAAGGGAGAAGCGCTGGAGGGGATGCGAGTTGATACTACTAAACTTGGTTTAGATCAAGCTTCTGCGATCGCGAATCCTTTCATCGCTTCGATGGGAATCTATGTGTTTAATAAGCAGGCTATGTTAAAGCTGCTCAGTGAGAATCCCGAACACACAGATTTTGGCAAAGAAATTATTCCTGATGCAATTCACAATTTGAATGTTCAGGCTTACTTATATAAAGGATATTGGGAAGATATTGGAACCATTGAGTCTTTCTATCAAGCAAATCTAGATTTGACCCGTCATCCTTCCACTGGCTTCAATTTCTACGAAACCAAAAAACCAATTTACACCCGCGCTCGTTATTTGCCACCCAGTAAAGTTCATGACTGTAAAGTTAAGGATTCAATTATTGGTGAAGGATGCCTTCTTAACAAATCAACGGTCACCAATTCAGTTGTTGGTATTCGGATGCATATTGATGCTGATTGCACTATCGAAGATACATTGTTAATGGGTTGTGATTTCTATCAACCTCAAGAAGAGCGTGAGTCAGATCTCGAAACCAACAAAGTGCCAATGGGAATTGGAGAAAATACAATTATTCGTCACGCAATCATCGACAAGAATGCCCGTATTGGTAAGAATGTACAGATCATCAATAAAGATCGGGTGCAAGATGTAAACCGTGAAGACCAAGGCTATTGCATCTGTAATGGCATTGTCGTCGTCGTCAAAAATGCAGTTATTCCCAATAACACCATCATCTAAAAAAGGAGTTGGCAATTTGTGCCGACTCTTGTACAAACAAAAAAAGCCTTGCAAAGCAAGGCTTTTTTTGTTTATATAGAAGGCTGTTGTTTGTGCCATTCCGTTGATTGCTCGTAGCCATATGCAACTTGCAGCAACACATCTTCCCTTAATACATTGGAAATCATTTGCAACCCGATCGGCATTCCCTTTGAGTCAAAACCACAGGGAATACTAATGCCTGGTAAACCCGCCAGATTTACAGGGATTGTCATCAAATCCGATAGATACATCCCAAGTGGATCTTCAGTTTTACTACCTGCCTTAAAAGCAGTAGTTGGTGCAGTTGGACAAACCAAAACATCCACTTGCTCAAAAGCTTTTTGGAAATCTTGAACGATTAAAGTCCTAACTTTCTGAGCTTTCAGATAATAGGCATCATAGTAGCCAGCAGATAGGACATATGTACCAATCATGATCCGTCGCTTGACTTCTGCCCCAAAGCCCTGTTCGCGGGTATTTTCATACATGCTTAACAGGCTCTCAGCGCTCTCATCACGAAAGCCATACTTCACGCCATCATAGCGGGCGAGGTTGGCGGATGCCTCGGAGGGAGCGATGATGTAATAGGTGGGTAGTCCATAGCGAAATCGAGGACAGGAAATTTCATACACTTCTGCGCCCATGTTCTCGAAATGCGCGATCGCCTTTCTTACGGCAACTTCAACTTCACTATCCAAACCTTCGCCAAAGGTTTCGGTAATTACGCCAACTTTTTTACCCTTAAGTGACTGAGTTAAATCTGGTGTTAACAACGCCGCATAGTCAGGAACTGCGGCGTTGATACTGGTGGAGTCTTTGGGATCATAGCCTGCGATCGCGCCCAAAAATATTGCCGCATCTTCAACTGTATTGGCAAAAGGTCCGATTTGATCTAGAGACGAAGCAAAAGCAACTAACCCAAATCGTGAAACTAATCCATAAGTCGGCTTTAGCCCAACTACACCACAATATGAAGCAGGTTGACGAATCGATCCACCAGTATCTGAACCTGTGGCAATTACACATTCACCGCTAGAGACGGCAGCAGCAGAACCACCCGATGAACCACCAGGGACATACTCTGTATTCCAAGGATTAGCGGTGAGGGCGATCGCCGAGTTTTCAGTGGAGCTGCCCATGGCAAACTCATCAAGATTCGTTTTGCCAACCATCACGGCTCCAGCTGATCTCAACTTCGCTGTAATTGTCGCTTCGTAGGGCGGGACAAAATTTTTCAGCATATTGGAGCCACAGGTGGTCGGCATTCCCCTGACACACATATTGTCTTTCATGCCTAGAGGCACGCCTGCCAATGCGGGCAAGGTTTCACCAGCAGAGATCGCGGCATCGATTACTTTGGCTTGGGCGATCGCCACTTCGGGTGTAACTGTCACAAAACTATGTAATTTCGGCTCTAGCCGATCAATGCGATCTAAAAACTCTTGAGCAATTTCGGTTGCTGATCGCTCTTTATTGATTAAGGTTTGGCGAATTTGGGCGATCGAAAGCATAAAGAATCTAATACGTTAGTGGGCGGAGTTTTAAGTATATAGCGAAAAAGTAGAGAGGGTATCAAGCAACTACTCTACTTTTTCGCTATAGCTTTTGGAACAAAAATAAATAATTTTCTGGACAAGTGCGGAGAAAGCAAATACAATATATCCGCAAATTAAGGTACGTTCGCACCGCTTGGAGGTCATTATTCCTGAACCGCTAACCCTGACTGTGAGTTTACGAGGCAGCCGCGAAGTCAAGGACACCTATCAATTGATCCGCCTCACAGGTCTTTTGGACGCTTTCTCGGAGCCAGCCTTTAAAAAGGTGATTGGCAAATGCGTCGAGGATGGACCGTTTAACGTGATTTTAGATTTGTCAACCATTGATTTTGTCGATAGCTCTGGACTTGGGGTTTTAGTGCAAATGGCAAAAAAAACTCAAACTTTGAGTGGCACTCTTCAAATTATTACCAACGCTAGAGTTACGCAAACAGTCAAACTGGTTCGATTAGATCAGTTTCTGTCACTTCAGACATCAATTGGTGAGGCTCTTGCCAAGCTAGATCAAACTAAAAAAGACTAAGTTAAAAGTCAGTAAACCAAGCAAACAAATCAATATCTTGATCAAGATCAACAAGTGTAGGCACTCAATTTTAACTTGATGATATTTTGCACTCTTTAAAGATGAAGAAAGTTTAGGGGGCAAATTTTCTAAGCTTGATTGTAGTCATCAAAATAAAATTGATCACTTAGTAATGACCTTGATATAGAGCAAATCACTGATAATTAAGTATCTCGGTATAATTAAATAAACAAAGCCAAAACCTGTACTGTCCGCTACTCTGACAGTACAGGTTTTGGCTTTGTTTATCTTTAAATTGTGCGTAGGCGATTATACCAATTCACAGAAGTGCTGTCACACTTTTGTGAATTAAAAACTAAACCCTGTAAGGGGTTTAAAAGCACAAAATGGCTACGCTATTTTGTGCTTTGGTATTAGATCAAAATATTTTACAAGAACTCATCTTTGCTATTTTTTACAAAATATTTGTTTGTTTAGAGAACCTATCTAGATTTTGGACTACAGCAGTTTTAGGGTAACTGAACCACAATAAAATTTTGGAAAGTGTTGCAAAGCAGCACTTTCCAAAATTTATTGTGGTGGGTTTGAGCACACAGTATTGTGTAGCAATAAAAAAGATAGCTAGAATTGCAAAGCTAAAACCTGTAAAGTTGCGCCCCTACTGGGAGCAACTTTACAGGTTTTAGTAATTTATTTTGCTCAAGTACTTAACACCAATAGTTATGACACTTGTTTTAGTGGCAATAACTAAAACCTATTCTCAGTAATTGGAAGTCCTGCTATGATATTTCTAAGGCAAAATTTATACACATTGATGGGCAAGCGTAGCTTGCCCATCAATGTCTGAAGTAAATGTAAATATTAAATATCTGATAAATACCTAAACATTTTGTCCAAACCCAAACGAAAGTAATCAAATTATTCTGTAATGGCATTATCCTGTAATGTCTCTTAGCCCAATCGTTGAAAATATCGCTGAGATCCCAGCCTCTGCTCTAGCCTATATTGGCGATGCTGTGTATGAAATGCAAATGCGGTTGCATTATTTACTACCGCCACGCACAGCCAAACAGTATCACCAGCTTGTAGTTAGTCAAGTTAGAGCCGAGCAACAAGCAAAACTTCTCGAAAAACTTGATCTCACAGATTTTGAGTCCGATCTAGTAAGACGCGGACGCAATGCTGCGGGATCTGCTCCACGTAAAGTTGATCCCAAGATTTACCAAAGTGCTACAGGATTTGAAGCTTTGATTGGTTATCTTTACTTAACCGATCGCGATCGCCTTGACCAAATTTTCATTCAGCTACTTAGCCACATCGATACCCCAGCGCCGCCATGACAACGCAACCTAGACTAAAATCCAAATCCGACAAGAATTCCGAGAGAGACGGAGATCGAAATTACGAGAAACGCTCCGACAAGTCTTTTGATAAATATTCAGACAAACGTTCTGATAATCGCTCTGATAGCCGATCCGATCGCAGCACTGGTAAATATACAGATAAACGCACTGACAATCGTACTGATACCCGCTCTGATAGTCGTCCAGAGAGAAGTACTGACCGATCCTTTGACAAACCATACAAATCTGATAAGCCTTACAAGTCATCAGATAGAAATTTTGAGAAGCGCTCTGACAGTCGTACTGACTCTAAATATTCAGGAAAATCAGACAAATACTCAGATCGTCGTCCTGAGAAAAGTTTTGACAAGCCATTTGAGAAGCGTACTGAATCATTTGCTGAGCCAAGATTTGAGCGCAAGTTTGACAAACCCATCGGCGATAAAAAGTTTGGTGACAAATTCGCTGACAAGAAATTTGGCGATAAAAAGTTTGGTGACAAGAAGTTCGGCGATAAGAAATTTGGCGACAAGAAATTCGGCGACAAGAAGTTTGAACGGAGCGATCGCCCTGAGCGATCCGATCGGGGAGCTGATCGTAATTTTGGAGATCGGGATTTCGGCGATCGCAAATTTGATCGTGATCGTAATTTTGGAGATCGAGATCGTACCGCTATTCCTAATTTTGAACGCCGCTCTCTGCCCCCAGTCTCGAGAAACGTTGATCCCGATGGCGAACTAGGAATTACCGCGCCAGTTCATAATCCTGAAAATCCTGACATCGTTTATGGTCGTCATGCAGTTGAGGCAGTACTAAATAGCGATCGTAGTATTAATCGCGTATGGGTAACAGCCCGAATGCGCTATGCTCCAGACTTCTTACCATTGATTAACGAGGCTAAGACGGCAGGAGCAGTGATCGATGAAGTTGACAATACAAGACTTGATCGCATCACTGACAATGGCAGGCATCAAGGCATCGCTGTTCAGGTTTCTGCTTATGAATATGCGGACTTAGATGAATTAATTGCCAGTGCTAAGGCAAAATCGGCACAGCCAGTAATTGTCATTGCTGACGGAATTACCGATCCCCATAATTTGGGGGCGATCATTCGCAGTGCTGCTGCTCTTGGAGCACATGCTTTAGTGATCCCTCAACGTCGTGCAGCAGGAATTACTGCTACAGTAGCCAAAGTTGCCGCAGGCACATTAGAAATTCTTCCAGTCGCTCGCGTGGTTAACCTCAATCGAGCTCTTGAGAAAATCAAGGAAGCAGGTTTCTGGGTTTATGGAACTATGGCAGGTGCAAGTGAAGCAATTCACAAAGCCAAATTCTCTGGCGCGATCGCCTTGGTCATCGGTGCAGAAGATGAAGGTCTAAGTCTATCAGTCCAAAAAAATTGTGACTTCCTCGTTTCTATTCCTTTAGAAGGAAAAGTAGAAAGCTTGAATGCATCAGTTGCCACAGGAATGGCGCTGTACGAGATTTTTAGACAACGTTGGGTTAATACGTTAAACCTGAACAATTTGTCTTGAAGTCATGTTTTAAGTTATATAAAGATATAGAAAGAAGACTTTAACTTTAAAGTCTTCACATTTACCTAAACCATTCACTTTAACTACGAAAATCATGGGTGGTAACTTGTTTAAGAACATTTTTACATCAATTCTCGAAACTGTTGGGTTAGCTGTGTGGATCGAAATTGTTACCGATTCACCACGTTGCACATACTACTTTGGTCCTTTTATGAGTGAGTCTGAAGCTCACGCTGCAAAAACTGGTTATATCGAAGATCTAGAAACTGAAGGTACTAAGGGGCTTTCTGTAATGGTTAAGCGCTGCAAACCTGAGAATCTGACCATTTATGATGATTCACTGGATTTTAAGATTGACCGTTTTTTTGCATTTAGCGGTCAGACTCTGTAATCAATAAACTGATTAATTAATTAAGGGGCTGAAGCCCCTAATTTTTTGTGAGATAAATGCATAATAAATATCTAGTGAGAGATTTATTTTTTTTCAAGAGACTATTTAAGCGAACATATGTTATTTGGACTTGGTAAAAAGTTAACTCTTCCCACAGCATCAGATGCTCTTGTGGGAAGATCTTCGGCAATTCCTACTGCATCACATCATTTTGTAAATGGTAATGCGCTGAAACCACCTTTCCCTGAAGGTATGGAAACTGCTGTTTTTGGTTTAGGATGCTTTTGGGGAGCAGAACGTAAGTTTTGGCAGCAAAAAGGTATTTATGTTACCGCTGTTGGCTATGCCGCAGGCTTAACACCTAATCCGACTTATGAAGAAGTTTGTTCGGGCAGGACTGGACATAATGAGGTTGTGCTAATTGTGTACGATCCCAAAGTGATTAGTTATGCTGATTTACTCAAAGTTTTTTGGGAATCCCATAACCCCACCCAAGGAATGCAACAAGGCAATGATAAAGGAACCCAATATCGTTCAGGCATCTATGTGTACAACGATGCCCAAAGAAAACTCGCTGAGGACTCGCGCGAAGTTTATCAGGATGCTCTCAAGGCTTCAGGGATGAAGCAGGGCATTACGACGGAAATTCGTGATGCTGGGGAGTTTTATTACGCTGAGGGCTACCATCAACAATATCTCGCCAAGAATCCTGGTGGGTATTGCGGGCTAGGCGGTACAAATGTTTGTTATCCTCCTGTCGCAGTTTAAAAAATAAATTAAAAAATAAAAATGCAGCGCGAAGCACTGCATTTTTATTTTTTAATTGAGGCGGCAGAGCCGCCTCAATTATTCGCTATAGCACTAATTACCATTGCTGCAAGTTTACTTGCTGCGCCTGCTTCACCACATATTGCTTTTAAGCGATCGCGCATTTTGCTAAGTTCATCTGGGCGATCGATATAGAACAAAATTTCTGTAGCAACTTGAGTCGGTATGAGCTTTCCCCAAAGCTCTGGCACGATCGCTTCACCAGCCCAAATATTCGGCCAAGCTAATAACTGACCTCTTTTTTGAATTTGTGAAATTAGCACTGCGTTAATTAAAATGCCTAAACCCTTACCTAAAAGTGGTGCAGATGCAATTAGACCTAGCAATCCATCCCATCCCACTTTGGTGTCCGCAAAATTGGTGGGCAAAAGAACTAGCATAGGCTGATTGAGCGCTGCTAGCTCCGCAGTATTAGCGCCGACAGTGGTAATGCAGAGTTGATTGCTTTTGATGAAATTATGGGCGGGGAATTCGCGATGGATCTTAATTACAGTACCTTTGGCAGTTACTAAATTTCCGTCAAAGATATCTGCTTTCGCACCATCACTGTCGGCGGTTGGAAAGCTAGTTTGAGTGTATTGAGCTAAGGTTTCGGGGGTAGTCGTTGGGGCAAGGATGATTGCTAATTCCAAAGCAGGGCGTTTTTGATGGAGAATATCAGCGATCGCAACAACTAGAGGTGCACCGACCTGTAGTTTATGTCCTTTGGAACCAGGCATAAAGCAAATTCTATTAGCAGGTAATGAGTTTCTCAATGTCTCTTCTTGATTTGATTGATCAATCATCAAATCCCCAATTATTGTTGCTTTTGCTCGAAATTCTGTTGGGATCTTATCGAAAACTGCCTGATTGCGTACTGCGAACAAATCTACCCAGCGAGACCATCGGGCTTCCCATTCTGCATAAATCAAAGTTTTGTAACCAAGGCGCTTGGCGATCGCGATCGCGAAAAACTGATCTCCACCCAAAAAAACTACGATCCCTTGTTTTGCCCATTCCCAGTTAGGGGTTCTGCCCCACAATAAAAAATCAAAAAACTGCTCCTGTGGCAATACCCGATCTACATTCGGAAAACTTTGGGCAAGTTGGGCTTCCCGTCCACTGGCATTCTGGCATGGTGAGAGGGAGATCGAGATGCGCGTTTTTTGAAAATTAGTTAAGTCTGGCTGCGATCGCTGTGCTATGTCTAAGGCTTTAAGAAAGGGAAATACCCATGTCGTTAACTCCCCAGGAGCATTCGACAGAATTAAAATATCTGTACAAATATCCTTAGTCTCAGGAATGTTAGCCATTGTCAGTAAACTCGTAAATGTAGATAGCTAGTTTCTCGCTTTCTCTACTTTATGGGTTTGAGTAGCTATGCACAATGAAATATAAAAAAATGAATAACCCCGCCGCAAGCGGACGGGGTATCAAATTCTTTTTTACTAGAATTTACTCACACCGCAGAGCGGTGGGGTATTTACCCTCTTAGTTCAAATAAAATCTGTACTGCCCACTACGTGGGCGGTACAGATTTTGCCTCTGGTTTTTTAATTGGACTGAGGTACTTACTTGCCAGAAATTGAAATGACGGGATCGAATTCACGATAAAATTATGCACTCATAATCAAGTTAAATTAAGAGCTAGTCACTCAGCTTTTTACCCAAATTTTTATAAACGTCACGCATGTGGATTTAAGTAGTTTATTTGATACGCCAAAGCCCGTTATTGGGGTCATCCATCTTTTGCCGTTGCCTACTTCGCCGCGTTGGGGGAGCAGCCTTAAAGAGGTCATTGATCGTGCTGAGCAGGAAGCTACAGCACTTGCCGCAGGTGGTGTACATGGAATTATCGTAGAAAATTTTTTTGATGCTCCGTTTACGAAAGATCGCGTTGATCCTGCGGTAGTAAGTTCCATGAGCCTAGTTGTCCATCGCGTCAAGCAGATGGTTGGCGTTCCTGTAGGCATCAATGTCTTAAGGAATGATGGTCATAGTGCCTTAGCGATCGCTTCCTGTGTTGGAGCTAAGTTTATTCGGGTCAATGTCCTGATGGGCGTAATGGCAACTGATC
The DNA here is from genome assembly GCA_044354985.1 of Pseudanabaena sp. Lineage (GTDB taxonomy): Bacteria > Cyanobacteriota > Cyanobacteriia > Pseudanabaenales > Pseudanabaenaceae > Pseudanabaena. The sequence goes on from JBIKYZ010000088.1 coordinate 11,740, forward strand.
AAGGCATTATCGAAGGTGATGCTTACAAACTTTTGCGCTATCGCCGTGAACTTGGCTCAGATGTAAAAATCTTTGCTGATGTTTTGGTGAAGCATGCTCAACCCATTTCCGTTCCGCAGATTTCCGCAGCAGTCCACGATACGATTCATCGAGGACTTGCCGATGCGGTGATCTTGTCTGGATGGGCGACTGGACATCCGCCGACATCAGGAGATCTTAAGGAAGCAAAAATAGCCTGTGGTGATACTCCTCTATTTGTTGGCTCTGGCGCAACATGGGATAATGTATCGCAATTGATGGAATACGCTGACGGCGTAATTGTCTCTAGCTCACTCAAACGTAATGGTCAGATCCAGCAGGCGATCGATCCGATCAGAGTCAGCCGCTTTGTCGATGCTGTACGGTTAGATATTGCTAATAAAAAAAATAAACATATTGCTGAAGAGCAAATATTGCGATCGCCGCCGATATCGATTGGATAAAATCTATAAAATAAAAGCTAGATGCGCATAACGCATCTAGTTACAAATCTATTTAGTAGGCAGGTACAAATTGTCAGGAACAGCTACAAGAAAACGATCTGAGCCTTGGTTGCATCGGTGGTCGCGCCCTGCGATCGTCGCTTTGTCTCTATTTGGCTTTTCTCTGGTAACTTATTTGACTGTAACTCACTTTTTTGGGCAAAAAGTCGCACTCTGCGATGTCCAAGGCAGTGGCTGTGACTTAGTGCTCAGTAGTGAATACGCCAAGATTTTTGGTATTCCTCTGACAATTTTTGGTGGTTTGGGCTATCTCACCATAGGACTCTTGGCGGGATTGCCCTTGATTCTCAAGAAAGATGTTCCCAAGGAGCAAGCTCAAATCAAGGAAGTAGCAAATTTCTTGCTGTTCATGGTGTCCTCGTCAACTTTTGTCTTTAGCGGCTACCTGATGTATCTACTAGCATCGGGACAGATTGGGGGACAGCCTCAGGTGTGTCTCTATTGCATATCTTCCGCTGTGACCATGACGACAATTTGGTTACTCACAGTATTTGGTAATGCTTGGAAAGATGTGGGCAATCTCTTCTTCACAGGTGCGATTGTAGCGATCGTGACGCTCACGGGAACTTTAGTTATTTATGGTAGCCAAGGTAAAATCGCAGCTCAGAGCAACTCGTTTGCGGGACGTTTAGCTCAGCACTTAACTGCAACTAACGCCAAGATGTACGGAGCATATTGGTGTCCGCATTGTATAGATCAGAAGAACAAGTTTGGAGAAGCGCAAAAGTTAATTCCCTATGTCGAATGTGCCCCTAACCCGCCGAAAGGAGTAAAGTCAGAGACTGCGTTATGTGAACAAAAAGGAATTAAGGGATTTCCTACTTGGGAGATCAATGGCAAAATGCTTTCAGGTGAGCGAACTTTAGATGAATTAGCAAATGAATCTGGCTATACAGGCGATCGCAAATGAATAACCCCGCCGCAAGCGGACGGGGTATCAAATTCTTTTTTACTAGAATTTACTCACACCGCAGAGCGGTGGGGTATTTACCCTCTTAGTTCAAATAAAATAAATAAAATAAAAAAAGAGAGAGCAGTGCGCTCTCTTTTTTTATAAGCCCCAGTAAGTAGCCCTTTCTTTGAGCCAATCATTTTTGCGCCATTTCTCGACAATATCAAATACTCGATCTCGTAAATCTAAATGTTGTAAACCACGCGGCAAGGCAATCGCTAAACTATGAACCGCCAAAGGTTGTCCAATGATTACGAAATCAGGATGATCTTTTAACCATTGCATGAGACTGGTGCGATCGCCAACAAAAGCCTTGACTTTGCCAGATTGCAGAGCTTCTAAGGCATCTGAATAGGAGCTTGCACCAATAATCGCAGCTTTGGGAAATTGGGATTGGATCACGGCGATCGCTGAAGAGTTCTTAAGAACCCCAATGGCTAATGGGAGCCTTAATTCTTGAGAAGTTATGCCACGCCTCGCGATCGCAATCGTGCTATCGGTGTAATAGGGCAAAGAAAAATCGACTAGGCGCGAACGATTTGTGGTGACTGTGATTTGGGCGATCGCTAGGTCAACTTGATTGTTTTGTAATGCGGATAAGCGATCGCGATTTTTTAACGGGACTAACTCTATCGGAATGTTTAGTTCCTTCGCCAATTCACGGGCAATATCAATTTCTAGCCCTGATAAGTTACCACTGTGATCGCGAAATCCTAGGGGTGGCAAATTATCTTTGACCCCAATAATTAGCTTGCCCCGTTTTCTAATTTTATCAAGAGTATTTATTTCTGGGGTGATAGCTGCGTTTGTTTCTGCGGCGATCGCTAGATTTGCTACATGACTTGGCTGAATAAACTTGAAATGATTTCCTCCATCGAAAAAGGAAATCATCGCGATTGTTGCTAAGGCAAAAGTCCCAATCTGAATCTTTTTCACACAGCCTCCCTAAAATCTCGCAAAAGAAAAAAGCGGCGCTGAGCGCCGCTTTTTTCTTTTTTTGTTTATGCGATCGCTTTTGCTTTTTCCACGATCGCGGTAAAAGCATCAGGATCAAGAATCGCAATCTGAGAAAGCATCTTACGATTGATCTCAATATTAGATTTCTTCAGCAACCCAGCAAACTTGCTGTAACTCAAACCTTGTTGGCGAGCCGCAGCATTAATGCGGGTAATCCAGAGACTACGAAAATCGCGCTTCTTCTTGCGGCGATCTCGGTAGGCATTACGCAGAGCTTTCATTACCTGCTGGTTAGCAGTGCGGAACAGCTTAGAGTGCGATCCGCGAAAGCCCTTGGCTAATTTCAGTACTTTGTTGCGGCGCTTCCTAGCTACGTTACCGCGTTTTACTCTCGTCATGGCAGTTCGTTAATTATCGTTAAAGTCGGTTATTTTCACTTCTAGCAATGTCTATCTCATCGATAGCAATCACTAGGCGTAAGGCATCATTGCACTTACTCTGTCATTATCAGTCTCATCAACTATAGCCATTTTACCCAATCTGCTCTTACGAACAGTTGGTTTATGCTCTAGTAGGTGATTGCGACCAGCGTGGCGGCGAGCAAACTTGCCGCTACCCGTCACCTTGAATCGCTTGGCGGCAGATTTACGAGTTTTGAGCTTAGGCACTTCTTTCTAGTCCAAATTTTTGACCTTTACGAGTGTACCATAAGCAAATGCAATATGCTTCACTTAGTATAAAACTTCAGCAATTCTCCTTTTATAGCTGTTACCAGTCATGCTTAGGACAACATAAAACCCAGTCATAGAGTTTGCGCTGCAAAGCAGCGCAAACTCTATGACTGGGTTTTATGTCCTGATACACTTGGCGACAGTTATTAAAACTGATTTTAAATTTTTCTGCGTCTACGACGTAGAAAAATTTAAAATCGAGTTCATTAGACCTCTATGGCACAAAACGCTCTTACAACCAATTTAAGTATGGAATCTAGTTCAGAAATTAAGACGAAACGCCGTGTGTTTATTAGTACAGGGGAAGTTTCAGGTGATTGGCATGGGGCGATTTTGATTGAGGGTTTGCGTGAACGGGCTGCCCTAAGAGGGATCGAATTAGAAATTGTCGGGCTTGGTGGCGATCGCATGGCGGCGACAGGAATCAAGGTTCTAGGAAATACAGTTGGAATTGGGTCAATTGGGATAGTTGAAGCATTGCCCTATGTTTTGCCAACCCTCAAGGTACAGCGAGATGCCAAACAATGGTTAAAAACTGCTCCGCCCGATGTGGTAGTACTAATCGATTACATGATGCCCAATCAAAGTATGGGGCATTATGCTAAACACACGTTAAAAATTCCCGTCATCTATTACATCGCACCTCAAGAATGGGTTTGGTCATATAACGACAAAAACACGCGGGCGATCGCTGATTTTACTGATAAATTATTGGCGATTTTCCCGCAAGAAGCAATTTTTTACGAGAAGCAAGGCACAAACGTGCAATGGGTCGGACATCCATTTGTGGATTTAATGGCAAGGATTCCCGATCGCATGGAAGCCCGTAAACAACTTGGTATCGCTGATGATGATTTGGTGGTGACTTTACTTCCAGCTTCTCGAACGCAAGAATTGCGATCGGTTATGCCAATTATTCTTGCCGCCGCTAAAATCATCCAAACCAAGTTACCTCATGTCAAATTTTGGTTGCCGCTATCTCTAGAGCGCTATCGTCCCGAAGTTGAGAAGTTGCTTGAGGAATATGACATTAAAGCTACAATCATTTCCGCAAAGTCTCAGATTGCAATTAGCGCGGCTGACTTGGTGCTTAGCAAATCAGGAACTGTGAATTTAGAGACAGCTCTTCTCAATGTGCCGCAGGTGATTTTATATCGAGTCAGTAATGTTACGGCTTGGATCGCGCGTCATTTGCTGAAACTAAAACTACCATTTATTTCACCCGTGAATTTAGTGAATATGGAATCAGTCGTACCTGAGTTTGTCCAAACTGACGCGATTCCCGAAGCGATCGCGGAATGTGCGTTAGACCTATTAATTAACCCTCAAGCAAGGCAAACTATGCTCGACGGATACTCTAGAGTGAGAGAGAGTTTGGGTGAAAAAGGAGCGATTAACCGTGTTGCTGATTCGATTCTTGATTATCTATAAAAAGATAGATAGAAAAATTTTGTTATGAACTACCAAACCTCTCGCCGCCAATTTCTAGCTGGTGCTTCTGAAGCGATCGCTTTAACAGCTAGTCTAACTAGAGCCGACGAGACTGTTGCCCGTCAGCTTGTAGGCGGCAATCTCAGTTTGGTGGTCAATCGCGATCGCTTTGAACCATTGGGGAAGCCAATCTTATACAATTTGATGTTTGGTCACAGCACTGAAAATGCGCTACTCCCTCTAGGAGTAAAAGAGATCGCCTAATTTTTAAACTTGAGCGATCGCAAAGTTATCCCGATCGCTAATCCGACAAAACTAAAAGTCTAAGTCAGTGGTGAGAATTTGGCTTATTCAGGTAAAAAAAAATCAGGATTTAGAGTCTCTTCTTGGCTAAAAGGCGATCTCATTGGGAAAGTAGAGATATTTAATCCTGTTTCAATGGAGGCTTTTCTGCGACCTTCTTGATAACAGTCATCAAAGACTTGTTTTAAGTATGGTTTTAGGCTAGGGCTTACTTTTAGGGCTTTGAGAATGCGGCTACGATGTTCGTCAATGGTATATCGCCAACTTGAAGTACGTTTATTGACTTGATATTGATATTTGAGTAAGTGCATCAATAAAATTTCTAAGTTACTTTCTAAAGCAACTTTTTCTTTTCGCGCCATTGCTTCAATTTCTTCTAAAAGGTTCTCAATGTCTAAATTTTCTAGTTTCCCCGTGCGGAGTTGTTCGGTAGTCATTTCCAACCACTGCAAGTAATCTTCTTCATAGATTGTCTTTAAAGAGGGTTTTGCCTTTATGACTGTCATCGGGGTTGCTCCATTGACGATGTTTCTATTTTACACTGCGATCGCTTTACAAGCCAAACATAAGTAAGAATATGCTAAAGTAAGGAAATCTTACATTCTGTATTTTGCAAGCTTAGGAAATTTACTATGTTGGCTAAGTTAACTTCCAAAAATCAGCTTACTCTTCCTAAAAGTATTACCAAGGCAATTGGAGATTCAGAATACTTTGATGTGAAGGTGGATGGTGGGCAAATTATTCTTACGCCTGTAAAGATTCAGCGTGCTGATGCAGTACGGTCTAAGCTTGCCGCTTTGGATTTAAGTGAACAGGATATTGCGGATGCTGTAGCTTGGGCGCGTAAGTCATGAGCGATCGGCTGAGAGTGGTAATTGATACTAATTTAGTATTGTCAGCTTTGGTGTTTGGTGGAAGTACAGCAAGATTACGTTTAGCATGGCAGAGCGATCGCTTTGTTCCGTTGGCTTCTAAGGCAACGATTACGGAACTAATTATTGGAGTTTGGAAAAAATTGAAGCAAAAAATGGATGAACGGCACATTAAGAGATGCCCAAATATTGGGCATGAGAAATCGAAGCACTAATGATTTAGGAGTACTAAGATAGTAGTATTTG
>JBIKYZ010000314.1:0-5465 GCA_044354985.1 Pseudanabaena sp.
TGACAATTATTGGCATAATGGGTTTAGGGATAATGATTTGTTTTCGGTTGAAAGTTGAAACTCTCATTATCCCTTTTCGCTTAATCCCGCTCTTTCTTTGCTTCAATCTTGTCCAAAGTCCAAACTAACAGAATCGCCTATTTTTAGAATCTTGCCAGCTTCTGTTAATGGAATTCGGGTATTCAGCGCCAGACGATAGAAATGATTGAAACGCGATCGCTCAATGTTTGCTGGTAAAGTTGCTTCTCTTTGACGAGTAAAAATTTTTTGAAATTCTGGATAAACTTCGCCCGTGAAGATGTCACGGGTAGGGACGGGACAACGCTGACAGGGATTTGTGCCGAGAAATTGAACATCACCAATTTTGAAGTGAACTGTTTCATCAGCTTTCGCAAATAAATGATCTTCCCAAAATGGTTCGGTATCAGCAATTTCTAGATTAGTTCGGAAGCGATCGCGAATTTGCTCAAGGCTAATTGGCGGGGTTACATACCAACTCTGCACAGTGGCAAGAGTTGCCTCAGAGATTACAGTTGCGCCCCAAGCTTCAGTATCATCAGGGAACCCATTACTAACATTTTGACGGAGTTCTACAGGTTGATCAAAAAATTCACTTAGCCAGTCAGTAAGCGCAATGCGATCTTGTTCTAAATGGAAAGAGAATATTTCTTGATGCTCTTGGATTTGCAAATGCACTAGCCGATCGCTTAATTCGTACTTTGATCTAATCAAATGAATCTTAGGATAGCGCTTGGCATTGATGTATTTTCCGTTTTTATCAAACATGGCGAATTCGCGATCGCCTTTTAATGCCCCACCTTCAGATATCTCGACTGCATCTAAAGCGATCGGATCGAGGGACTTGATTGGGAAAATCAGGATTTTACTGAGCTTTGCCATAAAAATGATGAAGTGATTTTTTGATCTTAAAATCAAACGGCGATCGCTGCTTCCAGATTGTTAATAATATCTTCTTTTCTAATCCCTGCGGCAATCAGAGCAGTGGTTAAGCCTTCTTCAAAGTTATCTTCTTCGATGATGATTTTATTCTCGACTAAACGGGCGTGAAATAAAATTGTGTCCATCCAGCGCTGTTTGTCCCAGCCAGTAGCGAGAACGAGAAAATGACCAGATTCGATATCGCAGACAGGATAAAGTTTAATTGCTTGTAAGCGGGGTTGAGCGATCGTGGCTTCTTGTAGAGTCTTTTTAAGAATATCTACATGGCTTAATAGGTTATCCATTGCAGAATTGCCTCCTGTTCGGGTTCGTAAACTAATAAATTGATTTTATTGCGTTGGATGGCTAGCTGAAAAATGGGCTTTTGAAAGTGCTTAATGTAAACTGATTGGCTCACGGCTAGGAATAATTCCCGTTCTGGCTCTTGTACATCTAAAGCCCATTGATAAAGTTGAATCTGTCCCATCGTTTTTTCGAGTTCGCTAATCACCGAAACAGCATCAAAGTCTTTGACCTCTAACGCAATTTTACGGTTTTCTTTTTCCGCAGTTAAAAACTTTTCGGCTCCTAGATCGGCTTTCAAAAGCGTTTGTTCCAAAACTAAAATCAAGGGATCATCCGTAATTGTCCACCCGTCTTTTTCGAGTGTGTGGCGTAATGCAAAATGTAAACTATCTCTTCTAGACATTTGGAATTTCAATATAGTATTAGTCACACAAGTCGGCACTGGTTCCGCCGTATGAGAAAGTAAAAGCCAAGCATAGTAAGGGTTATGGTATTAATTAAAAGAATCTTGTATGGCAGTAACCTAACACAAAAACAGGGTGTACACGCACTTTTGCGCAAAAACCACGTTAACCAGCTTTGACAACAGATTTCTACACTCCTCGCTTAATAAGACTTTCTGCTCCTTACTGGGCGGAACCAGCGCCTTAGAGGGGCAGAGATTGAGAATAATTAAGTATTATAAATCTAAGTTTTTCTCAGTCTACGCAGATCGATTTTGGCGCGGAGTTCATCTTTGATTCTTGCCAATATTGAATCTTCGTCTATGGTGTCCAATATCCTTTTAACAACTGCTTTTGGCCCATCTGCTCCCCATGATGCACCATTGGCGAGATATTCCTTCGTAACTAGACCTAGAGCATAGGTAGAAAAACCTGCTACACCTGCCTGCGCGATCGCAACTGACACATAACCCCCCAAAGTCAAACCACCAGTTACAGGTGCAGCAATGCCCAGCAAACCTTTGAGGGAACTTAATCCGAATGTGGCAAGGAATTCGCTGGCACTAATGCCACCCATACCGATCGCAATTTTTTGCATCAGCGAAATCGCACCGCGATTGCTCATATTAATGCCATAAAGCTTAGAAAGCGCCACGATCATTGAGATATCGATAATTGCGGCACTAATTACATCAATTACGGTGAATGGGTTAACAGCGATCGCTACGGCTTGGGTAATGACGCAATTCCAGATGATGCGATTGGCTTGGCGATCGCGTACAAACATTTTGCGCTGGACTACGCGCTCCTGCACCATATCCGCAAACATCATGGTATTTAGGGCAATTAAAGATTTGCCTTCGCGATCGAGTACTTCCAGAATTTTTAGCTTTAAATCTTCAATTTGGGGCTTGCCATTGACTAGCTCAGCTTCAAAAGAGCCATCGGACTGACGGATCGCTTTTGCTACCAATGGTGATGCAGCAGTCATCACAATTTCATCTTCAGTTAATAACTCACGCACTCGCTCATCGCGAATTTTGGCGTAAATAGCCATGCGGTCTTCGGGCGGATATTGGTCGATTTTGTTGAATACTAACAAAATCGGTTTACTCGCTCCTCTCAGTTCCGACAGCGCATCATATTCAACCTTAGTAATATCACCCGCGACGATAAATAAAATTAAATCGGCTTGTTGCGCGATCCGTTTCGCGAGTTCGGCTCGGCCTTCGCCATCAACTTCATCAATTCCAGGCGTGTCGATCAATTCGATTCTTGCCTCACCTCTTCCCTGAAATGAAGCTTTGAGAATCGTGCGATCGCCATTAGTCTGCATCGCCTCTCGCGATATTTGCCACTCTGCGGCTTGCCGACTTGTCGTCACACCATGCAAGGGGCCAGTCTCGAACACTTGACCACCCATCAGCGCATTGAGTACCGACGATTTGCCACGCCCCACCATGCCAAATACTGCTATTTGCAAAACTTGACGCTCTAATTTATCCAGCATTTGCTGAAGCTCTTCTAGCGGCTCCTCTAGTCCGCGCCGCTCTCGCTCTGACAAGTCCAGATTTGCGACAATATCTCTTAATGTGCGCTGTGCTTGGCGATAATTTAGCTCCTCAAAAATTTCATCAAAGCTGAGAAAGTTTTCATCTTGTGGCATAACATCGCTAGGTAACGTGAGTTTGGGTTAAGAAGCAGAAAATACTTACATACATGTTTTTGATAGAAATGCTTGAAGTCACGGTAGTGATTTTGGTGAAAGGCTATCAGGGTCGTCGCTTCTAAACTATGGGTCATAGGAGTTACCTTGCTAAACTTATTTTACTTATTTTTAGCTTATGCGATCTACATTTTCTGGGTTCAGGCAGCGACATTTAATTTTTGGACGATCGCTGACCTCGTTAGTCCTGATTGATACAAGGCGATCGCCTGTTGCTCCATCGATATTCTCGTATGGCTGGTGCGTGAGTGTTTCGATATCAGTTAAGCCTTAGAAATAGCGTCTTCAATCTCTTCTAGGCTAACATCTGCTCGATCTGATTTTGCATAGATGAGTAAAAGCAAGATTAATTCAGGGGAAACTACTTGATAGATAAGGCGATAACCGCCGCTTTTTCCTGTGGGAATATCACTGTTTTTTGCTCGAACTTTAAAAATAGTGGAGTCTAGACCAGCGATTTGATCGCCGATAAGGTTTCCATTTTGTAGCTGTTCGATAATTGGTTGTATGTCAGATTGAATTTTTCGATAACGTTTGGTTAGTGGTTTTAGTCGGCGAATGAATGGTAATGTAAAGCGAACTTCAATCATAGGTTTATGCTGTAGCGTCTTCCCAAAGCTGTGATACGGGGAATGTTTGTCCTGCTGCGGCAAGTCTGACAGATTCTTGTAAGTCAGCTAATATTTGTTCTTTGGGTTCTTGTTCGTCAATCCAATCTAATCCACTAATGTTGTCAGTGTTTAAGGAATGGATAAGCTGTTGCCAAAGCTCTAAGGGGACAAGCACATCGGTTGCTTTGCCTTCTGCGTTGGTGACGTAACGAATAAGGTTTTCAATTTGGGCGATCGTCATAGCTCTATTTCTCCTATCTTGTTGTTATTCTAGCGTTGACAATTTGTTTGCGATTTTCGCGTAGTGACGCATCAGGAGCGGCATCTTGCAATAGGTTTTTAGGATGTCCACCTCTTCTTTGGGCTAGGGTTTGGCGAGGTTTTAGGGTCTGCCAATGTTCATAGATTAGCCTTTTGGGCAGTTTTCGGATGTGCTATTTTCTTGAGCAATAATTTCTGCTAGGTAGGCTTCTGTTTCTCGATCTAGGTTGATTGATAGCATTTTCTTTGATTGGTAGATTTGATTGTTTAGCGCCATAGTCCAGATTCATAATCAGAACTCATATCCATAATGTATCCATAGTCTATGTGATCAAATGCACTTGGAGGTTCATAATAGTAGTTATTGTCATCCCATTCAAAAACATCATCTAAGTCATCATCATCTGGGGCTTGATAATTAGACTTTATGTTACTAAATTCAGTCTCATCTGAGTCTGGTTGATTCATTAGATAATTTCTTTTGTATTCTTCTATCTCATGATCAGTATAGTCTTCTATCTGTTCACATTCGTTTTGCTGATAAGATTGAACCAAACTTTCTAACTCTTTCTTTTCTTCCTGTAAACCTAAATTTGCTATATTTTTATACTTTTCTCTTAACTGAGTATTATTGATTTCTTCAGCACTTTGCAGAGCCATTTGCCATTTTTTCTGCTTCAGTAGTAACTCTACAGCCCTTTCAGGATTTCTCGCGTAAGTGAGCCAAGTATCGATCGCTTTATTTAAGTTGCCGTTCTTTTCTTGGACAGATGCCAACCGCATACCTTCATTTGCATCTACCGACTTCCATCCCTTTTGAGTATAAATTTCTGTTAAAACCTTTTCGAGTGTATTCCAATTTTCGTGTCTTTCGCAGAGATCAGCAAATTTAGATAGTGTGCTTGACTTTCTGTAAATTTCTTCTATGCGTTGCCAATTCTCACCTTCTAACAAACAACGTATTGCGTCTTTATATAAATCAATGCGACAATAATTATCCGCCGCTTTCTCAAAGTCAGATACTTTTTTCCATTCAATCGCACCATCTAACCACCTCACCTTACGCAGATAGAAAATCCAGAGATTTGATTTAGATAAAAGAGTCTGAGAATGTATACTGAAACAAAGTTTGAACGTAATTGCTTCATCGAAACTAAACCAAGAGTAGCACATAGGAAA
>JBIKYZ010000315.1:0-5446 GCA_044354985.1 Pseudanabaena sp.
AGGGTAGAAAGGTTATGGATGGTTTCAAAGAAAATCTACCTATTGTTTTTGATGAATATCTTCCTAAATGGAACTATAGAGCCATTCCTCAAAATGCATAAGTTATTTATTTTTCATTCCTAAGCTATTCTTGTTGTAGCGATCGCACTGAAGCAATTACATGATTCGCGACAGTTTCGATCTCATTAAAAGTATTAAATCTACCAATGCCAAAACGAATGGAAGCATAGGCTAATTCTTTAGAATGCCCCAAACAGGTAAGTACATGAGATGGCGCAGTCTTCGCAGAAGTACAAGCAGAACCAGAGGAAACAGCAACAACTGGCTGCAAAGCTAGCATTAAGGCAGCTCCATTAATTCCTGTAAAGCTAACATTGATATTGCCTGCAAGTCTCTGTGTCGGATGTCCATTAAGAATAATGTGATCGAGTTCGCTTAATCTATGCCATAAATGTTCACGCAGATCTAGAACTTTCTGTTGCTCCTGAGCTTGAGAAGCGATCGCAATTTCCAGAGCCTTCGCAAAGCCGACAATTTGCGGCGTGTAGAGAGTGCCAGAGCGCATTCCTCTCTCATGTCCACCACCATGTAATTGGGGTGCAAGACTTACTCTTGGGCGGCGACGTACGTACAAAGCACCGATTCCCTTTGCACCATAGATTTTATGGGCAGTGAGCGACATCAAATCGATCTGCATAGCATTCACATCAATGGGGATTTTACCGATCGCTTGAGCCGCATCGCTATGGAATACGATTTGGCGATCATGGCAAATTTGTCCAATTTTTGCGATCGGTTGTAGTACCCCAATCTCATTATTTGCCGCCATCACCGAGACTAAAACTGTATCGCTACGAATCGCGGATTCAAGTTCCGTCAAATCAATTAAGCCATCAAATTTGACAGGTAAATAGGTAATCTCAAATCCAAGGGATTGTAAATAAGCACAGGGATCAAGCACTGCACTATGTTCAGTCTGTACGGTAATGATATGCCGCCCTTTCTGGTGATATGCTTCGGAGACTCCCTTAAGAGCTAGATTATTCGCTTCGGTTGCACCGCTTGTAAAGATAATCTCTTCGGGTGTTGCATTGATGGCATTAGCGATCGCCTCACGCGCTAACTTGACCGCTGCTTCTGCTTCCCAACCATAGAAATGCCCAACACTTGCCGCATTGCCAAATGATTCCCGAAAATATGGCAGCATCGCTTCTAACACCCTCTCATCGACAGGTGTTGTGGCATGACAATCAAGATAAATTGGTCTTTTCATAGGGCTTTAACGATTAAAGAGGGCGCGATGCGCCCTCTTTAGTTTTGGAGAAGAGATACTTTGTGTTCCTTTTTTACACCAATTACCGATCAAACGAACCACAAGAAATTTTTTGAAAGTGTTGCAAAGCACCACTTTCAAAAAATTTCTTGGTTTGGGTTTGAGCGCAAAGCGCTGTAATTAGCCGACTAAATTAACGATACTTTCAAAATCTTGGAGAGACTTTTTAAATGCATTCTCCGCCGCGATCGCATCTTTATCTTTGGCAGCGTTATCAAGCTGTACAAAATTTTTGAATAGGTTATTAGCTAAATCATTTGCGGCTTCTTTTTGAGTTTTGCTCAACTGACCCGCGATTAGTCTTAGTTCACGGCGAATTTCACCAAATGGCCCGTGAATGTAAGTAATCACATCGTTCCATTTTTGAGCATATACAAATTTTTCGAGACGATTGAAGCGATCGCTTAGCACCTGTAGCTTTGCAGCAGAAGCTGCAAGCGCTGCTGCTTGAGATTCACTTTGAGCCATCGCAGGCTGAGTTAAGACTGGGGCAAGCAGAGTGGCGACTAGCGCCATTATTAAGCAAAAGGCGATCGCAACTTTTTTGAAACCTTTCCAGTAATTTTTAAGATTCAACACAGAAAAAAGTACTCCTTTATCAATAATTACAAATTACAGATCCGATAAATGGGTTGTAAGCGCTTTGCGCCCACAGCACACTTTATATAAAGCGCAAAGCGCACACCAAGATTATTATTTTACCTGTTTCAAAGCATCTGCCGAGCCTGCTACCGAAATAGCAGGTGTTACAAAATATTTTTGAGCCACATTCTGCACATCAGCGACCGTCACTCCTTCAATTGCCTCGACAAATTGGAGATCGAACTCTAGACCTAAACCCATCACCTCGTACCATCCATATACTTGAGCAATTTGACCATTAGTTTGCTTGCCAAGGGCATATTGTCCCAGTAATTTGCTCTTGCAAATTGCTAATTCTTCTTTTGTGATTGCAACAGTAGCAAGGCGCTCACACTCATGACGCAATCCTTCAAGGGCAATACCAGTGTTTTGCGGAGCCGTTCCCATATAGGCGACAAACTGTGAAGCCTCTAATCGCGTAGGATAAAACGCGGAGACTTCGTATGCAAGCCCACGTTTTTCGCGTAACTCTACAAACAATCGGCTCGATAATCCATTACCTAAATAGGTTGAGATAATTTTTAGAGCGGCATAGTCGGGTGAACTAACTGATGGCGCAGGATAACCAATTATGACGATCGCCTGTTGTGTGTCCTGCTCATGGGTAACTAATCGCGACTGAAAAGTGGGTGTGGGTGTCGAAATAACATTGGGCTGATGGGGCTTTTTCCAATCACCAAAGGCTTCTCCCACAAGAGAGAGAGCTTGATCTGGCGAAATCTTACCTGCGATGCTAACCACCATTTGATCGGGGCGCAAATAAGTTTGGTGAAAATCAACCAAGTCATTTCGAGTGAGGTTGCTGACAGTTGCTTCTGTTCCAAGGCTTGGTAATCCATAGGGATGATCCCCATACATTAGCTGTTGCAAGTGATCATAGGCGATCGTAAATGGGCGCTCCTGTTGCGATCGGATTGATTGAATTGTCAACCTTCTTTCGAGATCAAGCTCACTGTCGGGATAGCTCGGCGATCGCAAAATCTCCGAACCTAGCAGCAACATTTCATGAAAATCTGATGAAATAGTTTTTAATGAGAGTAAAAAATAGTCGCTTGAGCACTCTGTTCCCAATGACGCGCCAATCGACTCCACCTGTTCTGCAATTTCTAGGGAGGAAGATCTTTCAGTGCCGCGTGTCATCAATGAGGCTGCGAGATGGGTTAGTCCTGATTTGGTCGAGCTTTGGACGCGCTCACCGCCCGCAAAGAAACATCGTGCTGCGATGATATCAGCCGTAGGATTTTCGGTTACTAAAACCACAATGCCATTGGATAAGACCAAGCGATCGCTGATTCGTTGTGACATTGCTAATGACAAATTTTGATTCCCAAATTTACAAACAACAAACGTTACAAGAAACAAATATTAAAGATAGTGACTCGCGATACCTTTAATATCCCTAGCTTATACCAATTAACAAAAGTGTGATGACACTTTTGTTAATTGGTATAACTAACTGAGCCCAAAGCTGCAAGAGACACCCCCCACTAGCAGATTTGGGCTCAGCCAGCAAAATCCAGTGATTTCCAGCCAAACTGACGATATACATAATCTCCAACTTAATGAACTATGAGTAATGGGTCGGAAAACCAGCTACTTACGTTTAGTGACCGACAGATTATGCTAGATTTTCTGTCATCTTCAAAGCGTCGTACTAATATGTTAAAGATGGGAATGCCTTAGGGCTAACTGTTTTTATAAATTAATTAAAAAATCTGAACAAAATCACACAAATCCAATCAGTCATCAATACAAGTCGGTTTAAGTTTCATGCAATACAAAGCCTACCGTGCCTTGCGCTTAAAAAAATATCGACAAATTTAGGAGCAAATTATTAGGTAATTGTCTAGATAATCACCAGCATTTTGTGGTTGAGATGCTCGGAAAAACGCTGTAAATAAGAATGACGTTAATTGCGGAGAGGATTGGATGAGTACTGCAAAAGATAAACAGAAATGTCTAGATTGCTTAACACAAGCAATCACAGACTTAAATGGTCAAGTTGACATCGAGCAATTGACTAAAATCTCCAATTTGATCATTCAGACGATGACTGGCCCTTGGCGATCGTTTCATACACCAAATCATATTTTTGAGGTTGGTGAAGGGGGAGATGCGATCGAGGTAATATCAGCAATATTTCATGACCTAGTTTATGTACAGGTAGATCAGGGCATCAGCGTCAATATTAGTCGCTATATTTCACCATATATCAAGCAAGATCGTGAGCAACTAGTCATTCTTGATCCTCCCGAACTTCAAGAAGATATGATTTTTAGAATGGTAACGATGCTGTTTGGTTTTGAGCATGGACAGCCTCTACTCCCAATGTCTGGGCAAAATGAGTTTCTAAGTGCACTAATCGCCTTTAAAGCTCTAGAAAACATGCTGCCTTTAGCGATATTGACAGAAATATCTGCTTGTATCGAAGCTACAATTCCGTTTCGTCCACAATTAGATTCTGGGTTGACTTGCTCCGACTTGCTATTTGGTCGTTTGGTAAATGCTAATGAGATATTTCATTTTGATTGGGGCGATCAAAAAATTGCGGAAATTGTTAAAAGAGCAGTTCGTTTATCTAATCGTGATGTCGAGAATTTTGCGAGTACCAACTCATCTAGATTCCTTAACAATACTTGGAACTTAATTCCAGAGACAAATCATGATCTTAAGAATGTCAACTCCTATAGTGTGCATGGCTATCGAGTTTCCATTCAAAAAATGGAAGGATTTATGAATTTCCTTTCACCTGAAATTGTTTTTCGACGCTATCGCAACGAACCAAATGAGAAAGATTATTACAAATTACTCGCGCAAACCAAGCAAAATTTAGAAGTAGCAAGATTATATTTAGGAACAAAACTCACTTCGATCGCAATTTTGGAAGCCCTATCATTTCGGATCGGACGAGATATATCGCTCTCGACCATGATGGGGGAACTACCTTTAGAAGACAGACCTGTAGTGGGGTTAGAACAGTTTTTACCAGAAATCGTCACGCCTCAACAGCCTTCGAGTCCAGTTGAAGCTGAGGTGTTAGAGCTTTTAGACAAGGGACGCACTGTTGATTCTAGTTACGATGTCAAGAATTCACCTGTAGCAACTTTTATGGTGAAATCGATTGGCTTTACGGAAATGCAACGCATGTTAGATCTTTCTAAGGAGTTTTTCAAGGGGAACTTAACCTCCGAGGAGTTAATGGCAAGCTGTGATCCCTATGTAATGTCAATGATCAAGAGTGCAGTTTTGCAATTGTTTGACTCTCGCAAAGCTGCGCTTTCTCAGTAGTTAACCTAAGTTGCTACCCATAGATTAACGCTAAGAGCAAGGACAAATAGCATGATTTTAAGCTCAAAACCTTTTGCAGTAACAGCATGAATAGATTTAGGTAAAAGCTGGGATATCAAACTACCTGTGGTTTCGACTACTTTACGCTTATGGTGCTGGAGAAACTGAACATAGCCAGGTACA
>JBIKYZ010000316.1:0-5443 GCA_044354985.1 Pseudanabaena sp.
TGGCAAATACTACTATCTTAGTACTCCTAAATCATTAGTGCTTCGATTTCTCATGCCCAATATTTGGGCATCTCTTAATGTGCCGTTCATCCATTTTTTGCTTCAATTTTTTCCAAACTCCAAATAGATACCAACAATGAATAAAGCATTTACTTCTCAAGCTGATGACTGGACAGAGACGATCGCCCCAGTCCAAAAGCGCTATGATCGCGAATATCGTAATGAAGCATTTGATTTGCCCGCTGAGGTGGAGTCGATGCCGCTTTTTCGGGAGTGGATAAGTCATGCTCTATCTAGCAAAATTGCTTCGCCATTTTGGGAACTTGCGCAATTTCAAAAAAATCAGCGTTGCTTAGATATTGGCTGTGGCGTAAGTTTTTTGATTTATCCTTGGCGAGACTGGGAAGTATTTTTTTACGGACAGGAAATTAGTTTTGTGGCAAAAGAAGCTCTTAATTCAAGGGGTTCGCAACTAAATTCCAAATTATTTAAAGGTGTGCAGCATGGAGCAGCTCACCAGTTAGGTTATGAAAATGGATTTTTTGATCGCATAATTGCCACTGGGTTTAGCTGCTATTACCCTCTTGAGTATTTGAAATTGGTTTTGCGTGAGGCTAAGCGAGTATTAAAACCAAATGGGGTATTGATTTTTGACGCAATCAATCCTGATTTGGAATTTGCCGAAAATTGGGCGATTTTAGAAACCTATTTAGGCGCTGAGGTTTTTCTCACACCGCTTAGTGAAATTACCGAGTTGGTACAGTCGATGGGTGGCAAAATTACTGCCAAAAAAGATGGTTTGCTATTTTCGATGTATCGCGTTCAGTGGTAATTTGTTGAGAGTGGCGCAATGCGCCGCTCTCAACAAGTATTTGGTTTTTATTTATGTCCGAAAATTCTCAAACAACGGGTGCTGATGCGATCGATGTCGCGATCGCGCAGGGTATCGACTTTGATGGCACACCAATTGACCCTAAGAAACTTGATCTCTATAGCAGCGTAATGGCGCTTGAAGGCAATCGCCAGCGTAGTGGCGTAACTAATACAATGCGATCGCGCATTGTCCGTATTGGAGCAAAACACATCCCTCAAGATGAACTCAATCAAAAGTTGCTGGATGCAGGTTTTGCCCCACTAAAGGACAAAGACATAGCCTTTTTTTACAATAAATAACTTATTCGTTACTCTCTTCTCAGCCTAAAAAAATAGACAGTAAAACCCAAGAATTAGTGGTGCGGCGCTCCGCTCCACTAATTCTTGAGTTAGAAGGGAATAAGAAAGGTTTCGCTCAGCGCAACCTTTCTTATTTATTAAAGCTTTTGGCGAATTTCCAGTAAATTTTGGGCATACTTGTTGATATGCAACCTTGCGATCAACATGATTAAGTATTGGAAAACTAGATCTACCGCTTTAGTTACCGCTTTGCTCTTAACGGGACTGAGCGGCGGAATAAACTTAATTAATTTAGATGGGGCGATCGCACAAACCACATCTCGTTCTGTCCGTAGCCAAGATATTGAAAGACTAAAGCGATCGGGACAGCGCTGGATCGAAATTCGTCTGCGTAGTCAGAGACTATTGGCATGGCAAGGCAATCAACTCGTTTATGCTGTGGTGGTGTCCACGGGCAAAAGCGCTACGCCCACCCCTACAGGTATTTTTAACATTCAGACTAAACACCCTACGGCGAGAATGCAGGGTGAGGACTATAACGTACCTGATGTTCCGCATGTGATGTATTACAGTGGCAACTATGGCATTCATGGGGCATATTGGCATCGTAGCTTTGGAATACCTATCAGTCATGGCTGTACTAATGTCGCTCCAGATCATGCTGCATGGCTGTATCGATGGGCTTCTGTGGGGACACCCGTAGTTGTGCGTTAGCAAAAACCTAAAAACTGCACCGCCCACGTAGCGGGTGGTACAGTTTTTAGGTTTTTGCTAAATAAAACTTAACGAGCTAGAAATAGACAGAGGCGATCGCCTCGCAGTAACCTAGAGACGGTATCTGTAATCATTTTATTTTTCACATTACAGTCTTTAGGAATAAGGATAAAACTATGGCAGTTGCACGTGGTTCTAAGGTTCGCATTTTGCGTAAAGAGTCCTACTGGTATCGCGAAGTCGGTACTGTGGCTTCCGTTGATAAAAGCGGCATCATTTACCCAGTGATTGTTCGTTTCGACAGCGTTAACTACTCCAACATCGCAACCAACAACTTTGCGATCGATGAAGTTGAAGAAGTCGCCTAGATTCTTCTAACTCAAAACCCAAAAATGAGAAAGGGCGCTTAGCGCCCTTTCTCATTTTTGGATTTTAATATAATGCCAAATTAAGAATGGCGTAGCCATTTCTTAATTTGAAAACCCTTGCTGGGTCTGTTTTTTGATTTACAAAAGTGTAGTCACACTTTCATGAATTGGTATAATCACTGAAGTGTGAAAATTGGCGTAAAGCGTTACATATAATGCCCGAATTACCAGAAGTTGAGACAGTTCGTATTGGTCTAAATGAAAATACGCTGGGTTGGCAGATTGAAGGTGGTGAGGTATTGCTGCCCCGTGCGATCGCATATCCCGAAAATTCAGAGGCATTTTTAGCAGCAGTCATTGGTGCTGAGTTCACAGAATGGCAACGTAGGGGAAAATATTTAATTGCTCAGCTTTCACAGGGCGATCGGTTGGGGGTGCATTTACGAATGACGGGGAGTTTGCTTTGGTGCGATCGCGATACTATTGTGGGCAAGCATACGCGGGTGAGATTATTTTTAAAGGAGAAAGGAAAAGGGAAAAAGGAAAAAAAGGACGGCTTGAAGGAGTTGCGATTTGATGATCAGCGAACTTTTGGTAAGGTTTGGTGGGTTCCATCTCATCAACTAACAGACTCAATTATTACGGGTTTACAGAATTTAGGTTTGGAACCTTTTGATCCTGAGTTTACGCCAGAGCATTTAGCCGCAAAATTTAGCCGTACTGGTCGCCCGATAAAAACTGTGCTCCTAGATCAGGAAACTGTCGCAGGGATTGGAAATATCTATGCTGATGAATCATTATTTCTAGGCAAAATCCATCCTCAAAAAGCTGCAAATTCTCTTAGTTTGGGACAGGTTATATCTCTACGTCAAGGAATTATCCGTTCTCTGAGTGATGGTATAGCGAAGGGTGGGACGACTTTTAGTTCTTTTCAGAATGTTGCTGGTCTGAAGGGAAACTACATCGATACAGCTTGGGTATTTCGACGAACTGGTCAGCCTTGTAATGTCTGCGGTACATTAATCTCAAGGATTAAACTCGGTGGGCGCTCGACACATTTTTGTTCTCAATGTCAGAATTTATAGCGATCGCAAATTCCACTCAAATCAAATAGCGATCGCCCCTCACCACCCATAAACCTGATCGCCTTTTCCCTATATCTGCGATCGCCACTCATCATTCACAAAACGGATCTCCTATCAATCAATAAAAATCACCAGACTTTCGGTTGTAAACTTTCACTATTGGCAATAATTACAGAATCTCCTGCGGGTTCGATTAAAAACAGTCCTTCTTGCGTTGCATATTCATCTGCCTTTTCATCAATTTTTATTCCTGCTACGGCTCCATAAACCTTGTGATTTTTATGTTTTGGAAATGCCTCTTTAAATCTTGCTAATACTTCTAAAAATCTCTTCACATTGCGAATTTCTAAATGTGACTTAACTTCGATCGCTACGATTTCATTACTATTTTCCACCAGAATATCAATTTCCATTGAGCCTCGATCATCATCACCCTTTACGCGCATAGCGGTGTAATGAACGTCAATTCCCTGTTCTCTAAAAATTCTAGCGGCGGCAGGTTTGATTAGATTTTCAACAAATTCTGCCCATCGGCTGGTTAGTCCCCCGACTTGTTTGTTAGTTTGTTCAATTTGTTTATTAGTTTGTTCAATAGTCTTTCGGAGTTCCGCCATTTCTAGTTCGGCTTGGTGCTGATATTCTTGGCGTTGTTGTTCGCTTTCGCGGAAGAGGGCGAAGATGTCGTCTAGAGTGATAGTGTTATCGGACATGGTATGTATGGGATTAATTGTGGTGTAAGTATTTTAGCAATTAAGATAGGTTTTTGTGATCGCCTATACCCTCACCAAACAGCGATCTTAAAATTTATGAAATTTGGCAGTCTAGAGAAAAATTTTTATCCTATAATTAGAAATGTTTTACTTGCAAAAAAAAGTATGCTAGATCCTTTTAATCCTCTTGCTAGAGTCTACGAAAAGATCCATGATTCTGTCGAAGACTGGAATAGACCTGCACAAGCAGCTAACCAAATATCAAATGTTGCCGAACAAGTTGTAGATTTTTTGAATGAAGTTGACGGTATGACACAGGCTCATAGTAGAGACTTCAAAAAAGCGACCCCACGCTTTACTCTTCGTGATGGCTCTGTACTAAAGATGTGGAAAAATCCTGTTGGCGTTAACCATGTATTTATCGCTGACACTCAAGGCAACATGGTTTTTGGTGGTTTTGTTGGATGGATTCATGCTGATGGATTAAATGAAGCGATCGCAGCAATTAGACGTAATTTCACATGAAAGCATTTCTAGTTCTGATTGAATAACTCTTTCATGTGTACATCCAAATAAATTAATAATCTTGATCCTATGGAATTGATAGAAAAAATCATACTAGCCTTGCCTTCGATAATTATCGCGGGAATTGTCGCATACATTGCTTATCAACAGTATGAAATAAATCGTCAAAAGTTGAAACTTGATTTATATGATAGAAGATTCAAAATATACAGTGCTGCTATTGCTTTAGTGCGTTTTGCCTATGAACCATTACCTGATGAGAGGTATGAAGATATTACTAAAAAACTCGATAATGAGTTTATAGATCATTTGAACGCAGCTTATTTTCTGCTTAATCGGAAAGCCTTTAATACTCTTAAGGAAATCGCTCAAGAAGTTTGCGATCTTGCTAGTGCAATGGCATCAAGATTATCTACAGATAAAGAATTAAATCAGCTACAAGAATCAAATATAGAAGATCGTAAAGAGTGTAACAATGAGCGAAAGGGTTGGGATTCAAAAATACAAGAAATTAAGCAATCATTGTCAAATACTTCTAGAATCAACACTGTATTTGATCCATATCTTGATTTTAGAAATTTGTATGATAGCCTTAACATCTCAAAATAGGTTGTTTCAACCTTGTAAACAGGAATAAGAAAGCGTATGTTTGAAGTCGGAGATATTTTGTCAGTTGAGTTATTTGCTCATACTCGACATTTCCTTGTTTATATTGGCGATGGAAGAATAGTAGAGTGGGGACCTTGGGATGGAATGTCTTGGATGGGGGGCAAAGGTCATGTTTTTACAAAAGAATTGTTTAAATCTGGCTCAGAATATAAATCGTTAGGTAGTGATGGAGAATTAAAAGAAATTACTCTAGAGCAAC
>JBIKYZ010000089.1:0-17697 GCA_044354985.1 Pseudanabaena sp.
GCAAATACTACTATCTTAGTACTCCTAAATCATTAGTGCTTCGATTTCTCATGCCCAATATTTGGGCATCTCTTAATGTGCCGTTCATCCATTTTTTGCTTCAATTTTTTCCAAACTCCAATAGAAAGAGTGACCTTTAATAATATTGGGTTGGTTTATCGTAGTCTCAAACAATATCCTCAGGCTTTAGATTATTACCAAAAAGCTCTTGCTATTAGTAAAGAACTCAACGATCGCTCTGGCGAAGCGACAGTTCACAATAATCTTGGCGTTGTTTACGATGAACTTGGACAATATGCCAAAGCCTTGGCTTATTACCAACAAGCTCTTGCGATCGTCAAAGCAACAGGCGATCGCTCTGGCGAAGCAAAAACTCTCAACAATATCGGCATTGCTCTTGACTCTCAATTGCAACCAGAAATGGGGATTCTCTTCTTAAAACAATCTGTTATTGTCCGCGAATCCATTCGTAAAGACCTCAAGAAACTTAGTCGAGAAGAACAGCAAATCTATACTCGCACCATAGCTGATACCTATAGGGTTCTTACGGATTTATTACTCCGACAAGGACGAGTTACTGAAGCCTTACAAGTTCTCGACTTACTTAAAATTCAAGAACTCGAAGACTATCTCAAAAATGTGAAGGGGAGCGATCGCACCTCCCACACTATCCGACTTTTAGAGCCAGAAAGAGATATTATTGCTCAGCTAATCGACTTTGATACTCAAAAACTTCCTGAACTCAATCAGAAACTTGCCAGTCAACTTAAACAACTTCCCAAATCCGAAATCAACAAAGTTCCTGCATACCTGCAAAACATCCCCAAAGGAGCCGTTTTAATCTATCCTCTGATTCTCGATGACCGCCTTGAACTAATCCTCTATTCTCCCAATACAATCCCCACGAACCATACGATTCCCATCAAAAAAGAAGAACTCGAAAAACTGATCCTCGACTTCCGCGCCGATCTGCTCAATTGGGGATCTGAAGATGCACAGGATTCTAGCAAAAAACTCTATGACCTGCTGATCAAACCCATCGAAACCGAACTCAAACAAGCCAACGCCGACACGATCCTCTATGCACCCGATAGTTTTTTGCGCTATATTCCCATCGCCGCGCTCTATGATGGCAAACAATATTTAGTCGAGAAATACCGCATCAATAACTTAATTGCCTATAGCCTATTTGACAGTAACCACAACTCACTCACCAACCTCCGTATCTATGCAGGCGCATTTGGAGGCAAAGCAGGAGAAAGAAAATTTGGTCAAACTGCCCTCCCTTTCTCTATCCCTGAAGTTGAATATATTACCAGCACTTTCCCAAACACCAACAAATACATCGAGCAGAACTTCACCGCCAAAACAACCAAAGAGAAAGTAGCAGGGAACTCCATAGTCCATTTTGCTACCCATGCCGAATTTAGCTCGCAAAGCCCACTGGATTCCTATGTACTATTTGGCGATGGCAGCAAAATCACCCTAGCTGAGATTAATGATCTATCGCTAAAGGATACTGCGCTAGTCGTGCTTAGCGCTTGCCAAACGGGACTTAGTAGTACTCTAGGCAATGGAGCCGAGATATTAGGTTTTGGCTATCAAGTCCAACTTGCAGGAGCAAAAGCTTCGATCGCATCCCTCTGGTCAGTATCCGATGGCGGCACACAGTTGTTGATGCAAGAGTTTTATAAAAAGCTGCAAAAGGGCAATATCGCCCCATCAACTGCATTACGAGAAGCACAATTAAGCATGATTCGCAGACCCATCAAAGAGCGCGAAACAAATTACAATCATCCTTTCTTCTGGTCTGCATTTGTCGTAATTGGCAATGGACTATAAGTCGCTGTCAATATGCTTGACCATCAAGTGACGTTTTTCGCGGCGGAAACCTAGTTTGCTATAGAGGGCTTCGGCTGGCTCATTCCAGAAATCTACAACTAGAGACAGCGATCTCATCTTTTGACTTTGGAGATATTCCTCGATTAGCTTAAATACTTTTTTGCCAATACCTCGACCACGATAGTCTTCACGGATATATAACTCATCAACAAGCCCACAACGTCCGTGATATTCCATACTAAAAAAGAAAGTCAGGGCAACATATCCAATTGGGCGATCGCGATCGCAAATTAGCCATATCAGCCCAAATTGCTCATCACTAAGCAAAGCAATAAATGCTTTGACCACGCCTTCATCAAAAGCGATGCCATCAAATTGATAGAATTCCTGCACAAGTTCCATCAGTGGATCGATATCAATAAATTGTGCAAGGCGAAAATCAAGATCAAGTTCACTCATGGACTAGACATTTACCTTGTAGTTCAAGTTCAACTCATCCCCAGACATCCCTCGGATACCCCAATTATAGCTTGGTGTCTCGATTAAAATGATCTCAATATCTAATGGAGCAATATCCAATTTTTCTTTTAGGCGCTCAAATAATAAGCGATAGAGATGTTTCTTTGCTTCTACAGTACGTCCCGCAAACAGCAGGATTTCGATGATGATATATTTTTCAGTGCGATCGCTAGGATACTCAAAGTCTTCAGCTTGCAATGCAAAGAATCTCTGAAACTTCTTTTCTGGCGGATAGTCGAGTGCATCAACTACACAGGAATGAATGATAGTTGATAGAGGTTCACGATTTTGCTGAATAAAATCAGCGTTTCCATAGATTTTGGTTTGAGGCATAACTTATACGCTGATATTACAGCAATTATCGAGCAAAGGAACCACAAGAGAATTTTTGAAAGTGTTGCTTTGCAACACTTTCAAAAATTCTCTTGGTTGGGGTTTGAGCGCAAAGCGCTGTAATTAAAAAAAGAGGGAGCGCATTGCGCTCCCTCTTTTTTTAAGAAAGCTTATGTTCCTTCTGTCCAAGAATTGAGGTAATGCACTTGCTCAGGAGTAAGTGTATCAATGGTGATGCCCATTGCTTGTAACTTCAAGCGAGCGATTTCTTGATCGATATCCTTAGGAATTGGCACAACACCCGCAGGTAAATTGCCCTTGTTCTTAACGAGGAATTCGCATGCAAGAGCTTGGTTAGCAAAGCTCATATCCATAACGCTAGCAGGATGACCTTCAGCAGCGGCAAGGTTCACTAGGCGACCTTCACCGATAACGATGATCGATTTGCCAGTCTTGAGTTGATACTCTTGGGTAAAATTCCGAACAAAACTAGCGGATTCGCTGAGATCGTTGAGGGAAACAAGGTCAATTTCCAAATCGAAGTGACCAGAGTTCGCAACGATCGCACCATCTTTCATGGTTTCAAAATGTTCGCGGCGGATGACGTGCTTATTGCCAGTAACGGTGATAAAGATATCGCCGATTTTAGCTGCTTCATCCATAGTCATAACTCTAAAGCCATCCATTGCAGCTTCGATCGCCGCAACTGGATTGATTTCCGTAACAACTACATTTGCCCCCATGCCTCGTGCACGTAGAGCTACACCCTTACCACACCAGCCATAGCCAGCTACAACGATTACTTTGCCAGCCAACAAGATATTGGTAGCGCGGATGATGCCATCGAGGGTAGATTGACCAGTACCATAGCGGTTATCAAAGAAATGCTTGGTTTCTGCATCGTTAACTGCGATCGCAGGGAAGGTCAGCTTGCCATCACGGAACATTGCATTAAGGCGAACTAGTCCTGTGGTGGTTTCTTCGGTAGTTCCAATGATTTCAGGGATTTGATCAGCGTGATGTAGTACTAAAGTCGTGGTTACGTCGCTACCGTCATCAACGATGATGTGGGGACGATGAGCAAGCGCCATTTCGACGTGGCGATGGTATGTAGCGTTATCTTCACCTTTGATGGCAAATACCGAAATCCCGTGATCGTAAACCAAGGAGGCGGCGACATCGTCTTGCGTGGAGAGTGGATTGCTAGCAATCAAAACTGCATCTGCTCCAGCGGCTTTGAGTGCGATCGCGAGGTTAGCAGTTTCAGTGGTGACATGACAGCAAGCGGCGATGCGGATACCTGCAAGTGGCTTCTCAGCAGCAAAGCGATCGCGAATTTGACGCAATACGGGCATTTCGCGGCTCGCCCATTCGATGCGTTGTTTTCCTAGAGGTGCAAGAGTAATATCCTTAATCTCGTGCTTAACGGTCACGGTTTCGGGTGCAATGGTAATGGTCATGTATAGGGTTAAATTTTTACAAAATTTAATCTCATTATATGCCAAGCCAACTGATTATTTATGGCTAAGTAGAGAACAAGGCGCTTAGGCTCCTTGTCTGTCAAGATTTGAGCTTAACTTTTTATACCAAAGAACAAAATGGCTACGCCATTTTGTTCTTTTAGAACCCTTACAGGGTTTGGTTTTTAATTCACAGAAGTGTTGCCACACTTTTGTGAATTGGTATTAACTGATGTTATGTGGAACGCAGATGATGAATATCTTGCTGGTAGCGAAACAGGGCAACCACGGGGGGATTGCCCCTACCCCAAAATTTAAAGGTTCTCGTAGTGCGCCCCCGTGCCAGCCCCCAACCTATACCATTACAGTAGCTCCCTACATGTAACGTCAGTTTTTAAAGCAAAAATCCTGTTGATGACATCTTCGACAACGCGATCGGGGGTTGATGCACCTGACGTTATGCCGACTTTGATTTTGCCTATGGGTAGCCAATTTGTAGCTTGCTCGATCGCCTTACCCAGAGGCTTATGTTCGATCGCCTCTGCCGAGAGAATGCGATGCACATCATCAATGTGATAAGACGGCAGATTGCGCTCGATCGCAATTTCTTGTAAATGAGTTGTATTCGATGAATTGTAACCACCAATGACAATCATCAAATCGAGATCCTCTTCGACAATCTCAAACATCGCATCTTGCCGTTCTTGAGTCGCATCGCAAATTGTATTAAAAGCAAGAAAATGCTCATTGAGATTTTCCACGCCATATTTTTGCATCATTGTCTTTTCAAACAATTTGCCAATCGCTTCGGTCTCTCCCTTGAGCATGGTGGTTTGATTGGCAACGCCAATTCTGACTAGATCGAGGTCTGGATCGAAGCCTTCTGACATTGCCTTACTAAACTTAGCCAAGAACTCTTGACGATCGCCACCATTTAGCATGTAATTAGCCACATACTCAGCTTCTTTCATGTTCAATACGACTAGATATCGTTTGGCATAGGAACTGGTCGCGATCGTCTCTTCATGGTTGTATTTGCCATGAACGATGGAAGTGAAGTCTGCTTTTTTATGTTTCTCAACCCGATTCCATACTTTGGATACCCAAGGACAGGTTGTATCAACAATCTTGCTGCCAAGGCGATCAAACAACTGAGTTTCCTGAACACTGGCTCCAAAGGCTGGCAAAATTACGACATCACCCTGACCAATACCTGAAAAATCTTTGGTTCCATCATCGGCAACTGGCACAAATTGAACTTCCATTTCTTTGAGCTTAGCGTTAACAGAAGGATTGTGAATGATTTCATTAGTAATCCAAATTTTCTCAGTGGGGAACTGCGTGCGCGTTTCGTAAGCCATCGCTACTGCTCTTTCTACACCCCAACAAAAGCCAAAGGATTTTGCCAAATAGATCGTAACATCGCCTTGCGTGTAGACATAATCATGCTCACGAATAGTTTGGATCAAATCACTATGATATTGCGATCTCATGGTTGACTCGGCTTCTTCACCATGTCCAAAGCTTTGCCGAAAATAATTAGGGGACTTGTGCAAAGCCCTCCGCATCGCTTGAGTGTCGAGGGTATTATCCATGCGCGTAGAAAACCTAGGTAATTGTGCTGAAAGTATTATATAGCAAGCGCTACCCAGTTTTGATTAGCTCTTGCACCCAAAACACTGCCGTGGCGCTGAGAATTGCGATTGTCCATTCAACCGCATTTAAAGGAACTGTTGCCATCAGATCGCCAAACCAAGGGACTTGCACAAAGGCAATTTGACAGATTGTGACAAAAAATATACTGAGCATCAAAGGAAAGTTGTTTAATATGCTGTGGCGAGCGATCGCACAGGCATGAAAAATTTGACTGAACCCAAGGGTAACAAATGCCATTGATCGCGCTTGGGAAAATATCGAAGCTTGACCTTGGTACTTTAGCCAGAAAACCAAGGAAATAGCTGAGATCGTCGCAGTAACAGCTAGCAAAATGCGAAGGTAATTACTAGGACGTAACATGGTTTGAAAACGGTGTGCTGGTTGAGTTAAAAGACTCTCATGAGTAGGTTCTAGAACTAGAGGGAAAGCAACAATTGGTGTAGCGATCGCCCCAACCCAAATTATCTGTAATGGTGGCATTGAGAATCCTGCGGCCGTATCCATCAGGGTTAGGACTGCTAAGGTGAAAGCACTAGTGGCGGTGAGCAGTGCTGTGCGTTGTAACCGATCAAACGTGGCTCTTCCTTCAAGTATAGCGGTCGGCAAATAATGGAAGTCTTCTTTTGGTAAGATTATTCCTGAACTGTCTTGCAATTCTTTGCGACAGGTGCGATCGCAGATTCCCACATCGGCAGCTCTCAATAGGAATATATCTTCAATATCATTCCCTATTACAGCAACTGCATTTAAAGATTTTCGGTTAGATTTTTGGCGACCATCTTGCCATTGACGAATCTTCTCTTGAGGAGCATCAAAGTAACTATGGGTTTCAATGCCAATTACTTCACTAAAGGCTACTGCATCATCTTCTGAGGCTCTGATGAGTCCCTGCCATTCAATACCAGCCTGACTCAAATTATCAAAGCTCAATACTACATCCGATTCGACAATTGGCACAATTGTTGTCACTCTAGCGATCGCATCTAAGATAGAAGGAAATCTTGCCCATATTCGCTGTTTAGCAAGATCGCGCATTCCAAACAACTGAACCTGAGTCGCAATCCGCAACAAATTTTGAGGATAGGTGCTAACAATGAGGGCAGCCGCAGTCATCGCATTGATCGTAATTCCACGTTGCCAGGCAAAGCCGACCGCTGTAGTCGTCACGAGCAGCAGCAGCCCAATCCAGACCTGACGCAGCTGATGCAACTCGGCATGGATAACTGAAAATGGCTTTTCCTTTACCAGAGCCGATTGTTCTTGGGTGAAACGACTTGTGGCAATCACAAGCCCCTTAACGCTTCCTGCGGAAATTTCTGTCCCCGCATAGATCATGTTGCTGCATTCAAGGGGGGGCGTGTTCTCCTCAAAGGTAAGATCGGCTCGCTTAGCACAAATTGCTTCACCTCCCAAATTGGTTTGATTTACCAGTAAGTCGTCTGATGTCTCCATTACTCGCAAATCGACATTAGGGCGATCGCCTTCTCGCAACACCACCACGTCACCTAACACCAAATCTCGCGATGGTACTTCCATTTCTTCGCGATCGCGTAATACCATTACCGAATTAGAAGGTTCATTTTGGCGGCGTTGAGGGCGATCCCGACTGACTTTTGCCTTGGTTTTAATTGACCATATTGAAATGCCAATTCCGATCGCACCATGTAGTACGCCCACAGAAATTAGCGCCCATCCTTCTGCTCCATTCCATTGCAAATAAATTGCTGACCCTAATAATAGATAAGTTAAAGGATTAATTAAAGGTTGTATGAGAACTTTGCTGATTGGACGCGATCGCGGTAATTTATTGGCTCCCAAATGTCGTAATCTTTGTCTCGCATTCACATAGGATAGACCTTCTATCGAAGATTCTAAAGCTGCCAACACCTGATCTACATCCATGTAGTGCCAAGGTTTTTGAGTGTCCGATAGAAAGTCAAATTTTGTCATAGTTTAATTTTTGGACTTAGGAACTTAGGATAGACATCACTTGACAAACATTGAGTTAATTAATGACCATGACTATTCCCTAGTGCATGTGATTATTATAAGTAAGAGCGACGCAAATCGTTGCCTTTACTTTCTAGTGATCGCATACAACACTCAAAAAGCAAACAATATTTGCAAAATTAGATTTGATACAATCTTTGATCATGCTTAATAGAGGATCTGAATTATGACTTTAGCTACTGCTAGCCCCTCTAGATTAATGACTATAGAAGAATATCTCAGTTATGACGATGGGACAGACGATCGCTATGAGCTTGTAAACGGAGAATTAGTCAAAGTGCCTACCGTATCTCCGCTAAATTGTCAGATTGCAAAACTGCTAATGTTTGAATTTGCCAAATATTTGCCAGTCGCACTAATTTGCCATAAGGATATTGAGATTATAGTTAGTGGTAGAAGGGCAAAGGTCAGACTGCCAGATTTAGTTGTACTCAGTGAAGATGGTCTTGCCGCTCTGACTGGTCAGCGCAGTAATACAATTACCCAAGAGATGCCAGCGCCTATTTTGGTTGCAGAAGTAGTTTCGCCTGGGCAAGAAAATCGTGACCGCGATTATCGCTATAAACGCACAGAGTATGCAGCTAGAGGTATTAATGAATATTGGATTGTCGATCCAGAAATGCGACAAATAACCATATGTCTATGGGTGGAGGGGCAGTATGAGGACAAGATTTTTACGGGTGATATGCCAATTGTATCGACGGTAGTTGATGGCTTTGCCCTGACGGTTGAGCAAGTTTTAGCATTTGGGCAATAAAAAAGCGACGCACCGCGTCGCTTTTGAGTGGCTTATTTAGCGGGTAAACAAGCGCAGATACTATTTGAGAATATTCTTCAAAGTACCAACAACTCGCTCTTGCTGCTCTTCGCTGAGTTCGGGAAACATTGGCAAAGATAAAACGCGATCGCAAATATCCTCAGTGACAGGAAAATCACCCTTTTTATAGCCAAGGTTGCTATATACCGATTGCAAATGCAAGGGCAAAGGATAGTAAATCATCGTAATAATATTTTGCTCGCGCAATTGAGCTTGGACATAATCGCGTTTACCATCACCAATGCAAACTGTATACTGATTCCAGACACTGCCAGAGCAATGGTGCGGTGATACAAGATGGGGAATATTTGCATCCTTCAGAAGATGCGTGTAGCGATCGCTAATTTCTCGGCGTTGAGCATTCCACTTATCGAGGTAAGGCAATTTGACTTGCAATAGAGCTGCTTGCAACGCATCAAGACGCGAATTCATACCGATGTATTCGTGGTAATAGCGCTTGGGGCTTCCATGTTCACGCAAAATCCGCAATTTATCAGCAACTTCAGCGTTTTTAGTGGTCATCATCCCACCATCGCCACAGCCACCCAGATTTTTGGTTGGATAAAAGCTAAAACAGCCCACTTCGCCAATATTTCCCACCTTCTGTCCATCAAAAGTTGCACCTGTCGCTTGAGCGCAGTCTTCGATTACATAGAGATTATGCTTTTGCGCGATCGCCATCAAACCAGTCATATCAGCTGATCGTCCAAACAAATGTACAGGCATGATCGCCTTAGTCCGATTTGTAATTGCAGCTTCGATTAGTTCAATATTCATATTGAAACTATGCGCTTCAATATCGACAAATACGGGTTTAGCCCCCGTCATGCTAATCGTTTCTGCACTAGCAAAAAATGTAAACGGCGAAGTAATGACTTCATCCCCCTCCCCAATATCTAAAGCTCGCATAGCTAGATACAGAGCGTCAGTACCTGAGTTGCAAGCAATACCAAAGTTAGAGTCAATAGCTGAGCCAATATAATTTGCAAACTCAGTCTCAAACCGACTTACGGTCTGTCCACCAATATATTGCCCTGATGCTAGTACTTCTAATGCAGCTTTATTGAGGCGATCGCCAATTTGTTGATATTGCTGCGATGCATCAAAGGGAGGAATTTTATTCACGTTGAAACGATTCTAGATTGCCTCAACTATTTTAAACGCGATCGTCATTGCTTGTTAGCCTAAAAACAAGGTACATATCATGCACCTTGTTTTTTAGCTATTTCCGATCTAATGAACCATAAAATAAACTTAAAAAATGCTGCAAAGCAGCAGTTTTAAGTTTTTTGGTTTGGTATTAAGCGCAAAGCGTTGTAATTATTTTTTTTCGTGACGCGCATAGTCGTCTTGGAAGCGAATAATGTCATCTTCGCCCAAATACTCACCGTTCTGGACTTCGATCAAAATCAATGGAATTACCCCAGGATTTTCTAGTCGGTGCGCTGTGCATTTAGGCACATAGGTGGATTGATTAGTACTAATCATTGTTTCTTTGTCGCCACAGGTCACCTTGGCAGTTCCCGAAACGACGATCCAATGTTCGCTGCGGTGATGATGCATTTGCAGGCTAAGGCGATGTCCTGAGTTGACTTCAATGCGCTTGATTTTATAACCGCGACCTTCTTCGAGAGTGGTGAATGAACCCCAAGGACGCTCTACAGTCGGCCCATGAGTATTTAATGATTCTCCACTTAGATTTGCAATGCTAGCGAGTGCCGAAGGAGCTTCTTTTACTGGTGACATAACTGCAATTTAGAAAGCTGATTGATTCTTAGAATAGCATCTTAAAATCTAAAACCCAAAAAGCGTGAGGCGCACGAATTGCCGCCTCACGCTTTTTGGTAAAATTACTGAGAGGGCTGCCCTCAATAACTTTAATTTGGTTGAACTTGCTATGGCGGAATTCTTAAGAGTTGGCAATCCTGCTCCAGACTTTGAAGCTGATGCTGTAGTTGATCAGGAATTTACAAAAATTAAGCTTTCTAGTTATCAAAAAAACAAATATGTTGTTCTGTTTTTTTATCCACTTGACTTTACTTTTGTTTGTCCTACTGAAGTGATTGCTTTCAGCGATCGCTATGCTGAATTTTCTAAATTAAATACTGAAGTAATTGGTATTTCTGTAGATAGTAAATATGCTCATCTAGCTTGGATTCAAACCTCTCTTGCTGACGGAGGGCTAGGTGGCGATATCAAATGTCCACTTGTTTCTGATCTGACTAAAGCGATCGCTACAGCTTTTAATGTTCTTGATCCTTCTCTAGGCATCGCCTTGCGCGGTTTGTTTATTATTGACAAAGAAGGTATTGTCCAACATGCCACCATTAATAATCTTGCCTTTGGGCGGAGCATTGACGAGACTATACGCACTCTTAAAGCAATCCAACATACCCAGATCCATGAGAATGAAGTTTGTCCTGCGGATTGGCAACAAGGTATGGCAACCATCAAAATATAAGAATAGAGACGGCGCAGAGCGCCGTCTCTATTCTTATATTTTGGTTAATTAGGGTACAAAATGAACGCACTAAATCGGTTAGCCTAGTGTCTTAATCAAAACTTAAAGTTAACGACTCATCTTGATGGGGGAGTCAGATAAAGCATGGCTGAAACAAAAAAAGCTGTCCTAATGATGCACACTGACCAAGCACAAGGGGAATTGTGGAAGACTGCTTTGGCAACTCAGCAATTGGATGTGATTTGGGAAAACCTTTCTTTAGATTTAGTGCAGTATCTAGAAAAATGCGATCGCCACGAGCTACCAGATTTGTTAATCATGGATATGGCGATCAAAAGCCCTAGCTCAGAGACGTTACAGTCATCATCAGTTTGTCAATGGCTAATCAAGCAAAAAGCTCCCACTAAAGTTGTCTTATTTAACCCTAGACAGGAAAAAATCAAAGATATTGAACATAGTTGGGCAATTAGGCGTGGAGCCTCTGATGTATTACCACGATTATCACCCGAAAATTTAATGGCTGAAGTTGCCAGAGTTACAGCGTTAATTGGTTGTTCATTAATCTCTCAACCTTTGGAAAAAATAGCTAGAAGTTTTGGAGCAAATGCCGGGGGTAACCAAGTTAGAGAAGGCCAGTTAATAACTACTCTAGATATCAACGAACCTAAAGCTAATTCAAAATCTGAAACCAAAAACAACTCTAAACCCAATCAAAAATCTGACGGCGCTGAAGTAGTCATGTATCGAGGTGTAAGAATTAGGCGATAATTTCAGCTCAAATAGCTGAAGTTATCGCCTAATATTTTTTGTAAGTAGAATTTC
This sequence comes from Pseudanabaena sp., assembly GCA_044354985.1. GTDB lineage: Bacteria > Cyanobacteriota > Cyanobacteriia > Pseudanabaenales > Pseudanabaenaceae > Pseudanabaena. The sequence continues at coordinate 11,921 of JBIKYZ010000089.1, forward strand.
AGCAAGAAAAAAGACGATGCAACGCATCGTCTTTTTTCTTGCTATAACTTGATTAGCGATCGCCATAGCTCTCAAAAAATGTCCAATCATTCTCAATTGCAAGAAGAACAAGCTTTTATATTGTTTGCACAGCATGGCTGGGCGGATACTTTCCACGATATTGCTCAATTAGCCAAATCGCTATCTTACTCAAACACGATCGTCTATACACCAGATTTGGGCTGGCTGAATACATGGCTGGAGATCGCCCCTTTAATATGTAAAGTCGAAAATATTGCGACCGAGGCGATCTCCAAATATCCAGATTTACCATGGCGAATTGTCGCTCATTCAATGGGGGCTTTAATTTGGTTAGAAGTTTTAGATCGTCATCCTGAATGGCTACCTAAAATTCATAGTTTTGCTTTAGTGGCTTCACCTGTCGGTGGTTCTGACTTAGGAAGGCTATTCGATCCGTTTCGATGGTTCCCCTTAATGGCTCGTGATTTAGGGACAAATCGTCGCTCCATTGCAGAAGCGATCGCTTCAAAAATCCCAGTACTTACGGTTGTTGGTGATATTGGCAACAATACTGATGGCACTGTGCCAGTGGGATGTTCTGAATTTGCTCAAGCTACATTTGTGCGGCTAGATGGCATCCGTCATGCCCCTCTCAAAAATCATCCTAGAGTTGCCGATGCTGTGCGTCAGTTTTGGGAAAAGCCTGTAATCGCGCCGATGCAAACTGCTTCTGCTTCGTTGCTAATCGCCAAACTGCGATCGCTTGACCTCACCGAAACCGATAATCGCAATTTTGCAAAAGCTAAATTAATTCAGACTAGTTCAGATGACACAAAACTCTGGGTTTGGACAAATGCTTTGCAAGTAATGCATGTGTTTGTAAGTGTGGGCGATCGCTGTATTTATAGTGCTTACGCTAGTTGGCAAGCTAAAGGAAAATTGGAGATCGCTTTATCTACCATATCCTTAAAAAAACTAGAAACCTAAAAGCTTTGTGAGCGTTGGTAGATGGGTTTTACATACCTCTGCTAATTTGCTTGTATCTCCAACTATCTTGCCGATTCCTGACAGAAAATCTACTGCTTTCTCAAGAATTGACTTACTACGTTGCGCGGGTTCTTTCTTTGCCTCTTCTGACAAGATTTTTACATTTTCTAAGGATACAGTTTTGATAGCAGGTGGCAGATTTTGTTCATCTTGAATGGCTGTTTGCAGAGCAGTGAGAATTTGAGCTAATTCCTGACTATCGCTTGTTTGGATATCTTGTAATTGTTGGATACTGTTGGTAACTTGCCCACCGATTTCCATTTCCCCAAGGTTAGTCGTCGAGCCTGTACTAGTAAAGTCTCCACCTGAAATAATTCGATTTCCTTGCTCAATATTGCCGCCTGCTTGAATTTTTTGACCTTCCATAATGTCTCCTTGTTGTGTGGAATAAATTTTTGTCACAATCATTGGCTCTCGCGGTTGAGCAATACAACTAATTAAACCTTGAATATGCTTTTCTTGAGCGTGAATGTAAGATCTCATTTGCTCGATCTGGTCATCTTTTGCTCGTAGGATCAAATCATGTCCAGTTGATATCGCCTGTTGAGCTTGATGATATTCATTTGTAAGTGCAGCATGGATTTTTTCTTTAGTAGCATTCCCTTGCTTACCAACTTTAACTACAACAAAATCATCGCCCTTGTGAGCAATGCTTTCAACAGTTAGCTGGGTTTCTTCATTATCAATGCTTACTTGCGCGATCGCAAATGCTAGCGATCGTAAACTTAAACCCTTCCGAAAAATCAAATCAACTGTATCTTGTATCTCCGTAACCCATTTTTCAAATTCCCCCTCTTGAAATTCTCCACTATCAGGTTTTGGTTCCTGTTTATTCTGCTTTAAATAAACACGCCGACATTGTACACCTCTAAATTTAGTATTTTTACTAATATTCCAATCCTGAATACAAACATCATCAAAATTTGCTCCTGTAAAGTCAGCATCAATAGCATTAACAAGAGTTAAGTTAGCACCCCTCAAGTTGGCATCGCGTAAGTTTGCTCCCTGAAAGTTTGCACCTGTAAAGTTTTTTTCTTCCCAACTACGCGGATTAACTAATAAATTTCTTACTCGTATATCTTCAAGAATTGTGCCTTTAACTAGAGCCAATTCTAGGTTTTTCGCGCCAACAAAACTTGCACCAGTAAGATTAGTCTCTCTCAAGTCTGTATTGCGTAAATCTGCATAATCAAATATTGCATCAGATAAGTCCATACCATAAAAAGAAGTGCCTCCGATAGTTCCACAATAAACTGACCAATCCTTTATCAAACGCCAATATTGCTTATTAAATACTTGTTGAGAAACAATAAAACTAATTGCTAATAAACAACTATTTACAATAAAAATGAGTATTGGAGTGCGATAGGCTTGGGTTAGCATAATTACTCCACCCATCAGATTACTAAAAATTATTACATAGGTATTTAGTGGAGCAAAGCTGAAATTATAGGTAAATAGTAAAGAAACAAAAATGATTGATATTGGAGTTAACAAAACCAAAAATAGAAGACTAATGATTATTGTGCCTATTTCTAGCGGCTGTTTTTCAATAAGACTAACTATAGGTTCGGCAATCATAAGGCTGTCAAAATAACCCATTATAAATGCAAGAAAGTTAACAACACAAATGTTTAAAAGTACTCTATGTGTTCTAATACCTGCCTGACACTTATGGAAATCTTTCTTTCCTCCTAATATTTTAGGTGAAAAACCTTTGATGTTTTTTATGACCATATTAGTAGTGAGGAAACTGCTATTGACAAGGTTTTGGACATCTCTCTAAAAAGCGGCAAAACAACGGACAAGGATCTACGAAAAAAAATACTTGCCCTTCAATGTTATCCCTCTCTAAAAAGGATAGATTCCTTTCATCATTAGGAGCTTTTATTCTAATAGGATCTGAACTGAACCAAGGAATAAATTTTTTAGGTATCTCCATTAAGACAGATAATTCATCCAAAGAAATGCCTAATTTCTTCAATATAGCTTCTACAGAGATTGTCTGTCGAGACTGATTAGATAGTTCTTTTATAGACTCTAAATCAGTATCTAGTATTTTACAAATTGCTTTTAAATCTGCCCCCTTTAGTAAACTCTCTGGCAAAATTTGAGTTGCATACATTCCCAATAAAGCAAGAGAAATTTTTTTTGATTCGGGTAAATCGGATTGTAATGCTTCTAACTGTTGTTTCAGATTACCTGAGTATCTCTTACTGATATATTCAATTATTTTCAGACGATATAATTGCTCCACAGGCACAAATAGATCAAAAATTGAAACATTGAGGGCTTCAGAGATCGCCCTTAAATCACTCGCTGTCCGCTTATCAAGCTTGTCAAAAGTTGTCCCCTCTTCCTGTAGCTTTTTCCGTAGCCTATCCACATGAAGTGCTAGCTGTGGAGGGATTGTATGTTCTGCAAGTACTTCTTCCAAACGTAGTGTAGGCACGGGACTAACCTCTGATATTTTGCTTTAGCAAACTCAGAGAATACTAACATTTCAAATAAATTGAGATTATAAAAATGTAAAAATATTTAATAAAATATTCATGACTATCGCTTCATTTCCGCAATTAACTGTAAAATAATTCGACTATCCTCTGCGTAGGGGACATTTTGTAAATAGTTTTCCAGATCAATTCTGGCTTCGGTATGGCGATCTAGTTGATAACAAATTAAACCGCGATCGCGCCATTGGGTTGGCACATCGGGATTTAGCATTAGCGATCGCTCGATGGCAGCCAACGCTTTAGTAGGCTCACGGCGGCGCAGATAGATCAGTTTGAGATTATTGAGCAACCGATCTAAGATGCGACGAATGCTAACGGGTTCGAGATATTCGGGCTGAAGGGGGATGTCATAGCCATATAGTTGAGTCAACTTCGCCGCGCAATCTTCGGGAAATAAAATTTCGCCTTTATTGTAGGGATCAATAAAAATTTCTAGATCAGGATGGCGAGGGCGAATAATAAAATGGGCTGGGAAACTAATCCCATCCATCGGAAACCCAAGGCGATCGCAAATCACCATATAAACCAGTGATAGAGATAGAGGAATGCCCAAGCGCCTTTCTAGCACATCATTGATGAAGCTATTCAGAGGATCGTAATAATCTTGATCATTTCCACAAAAACCTTGCTCTGTAAACAGATACTGATTTATCTCTTTTACTACCTTGAGTGGGTAATGAATCTGGTCTAGCCTTGGCTGTAGATCCTCAACCATGCGATCGAAGATCGCCCGATAATGCCCAAGATCCATACGCGGATATTCTTCCCATGCGATCGCCAAAGCACCTTCGAGCAGATGGTCAATAGACATGTCATGGTCTGACATATGGGCAATTTGCCAAAACTTTTGCCGCGCTGGGGAAAGCGTTAACACAATATTCGCCTTTTTACTTTTTCCTTTTTATTCAATTGGTAATGGTGCACTGCGCAAAGCGCGGTGCACCATTACATTTTTTAATTTAATGTATATACCTGTCCACTAAACAAAATACGAGTAATCCCCTTTTGGACAAGTTTGGGACGAGTAATATGGATTAAATCGCTAGGGAACTTTATCACACGCTGATTATGGTGAGAAAAACGCCTTGCTACACGATGGTTATCAAAAATCGGAATTGTTTTTGATAGTGACTCTTCGGCAGGAATTTCCCCAAGATCTTTAAAATCTTTGAGGGGACGAGTAATAATCTCCGCAATGCGATCGACGACAATATAGCAAATTAGTGGCAAATCAGCCCTGTCTAGAGGCAATATCTCAAGGCGCTCACTAGTGCTATGACTACCTCGTAGATCTTCAAACATAGACAGGCTAGATTCATCAGCATCTTCATCGTCTAGCTCATCTTCATCAAGATCAAGATTATCCTCATCAACCAAATCATCTTCGTCATCTTCGTCTAGTTCATCGTCATCGATTTCACTATCCGCCATATTTAGAGTTTCATCTATGTCATCCATCGCGATCGCCGTTTCATCACCTTGATCAGTTTCATCACCTTGATCAGTTTCATCACCTTGATCAGTTTCATCACCTTGATCGGTTTCATCATCTTGATCAGCATGTTCATAAATATATGTACTGGGATCGTCTACCAGTGACAAATCGTCAGGAATTAACGCAAGCTGATTTATCTGAAAACCACCATTATCGTAGTTTATCCGCGATCCTCTTTTCCCGTCAGCCTTTTTTTGACCTACCAATTGTCGATACTCCTCAGCAGGAATTAGCTCTTGTAGCAGTCGCAGGACTGTACTCGTACTAATGCCAAACTGCTTCGCCAACTGAGTCGTGGTCGCATCAGATTCACGATAGAGTCGAAGTATTTCTTGTTTATCATCCAGCGCAAGTTTAACAGCCATTGATTTGGGATACCCCGAAACCGCATCTACGAACCAATCAATATCTTAACGCTTGAGCGTATGGGTTAGAGTTTTAATAAATAACTATTTGTAAAACTATTGGTGACTTACACAAAACAATCGATCCAGAAAAAATAGCAGCGGGCGCATCCCGCCGCTATTTTTTCTGGATTTATATGGATCATATTTTCCTTGAAGTTCCCTTAAGCTCAAAGCCCTTGGCAGTAATCGCATGAATAGATTTAGGTAAAAGCTGGGATATCAAACTACCTGTGGTTTCGACTACTTTACGCTTATGGTGCTGGAGAAACTGAACATAGCCAGGTACAGGTCGTTTTGAATTGCTTTTTCGCATTG
>JBIKYZ010000090.1:0-17667 GCA_044354985.1 Pseudanabaena sp.
TGCTACGATTCCTAGATGGTCTAGGTTTTGCACTGTTATCTCGTTTCTGATATCTCCACTCCTGTTTCTATCCTTGCTTTTTTCCTATTCTAATTATTTTGCACTTCTTTTGAGAGCGGAATGTGGGCTGTAAGGGTTTTAAAAACATAAAATGGCTACACCATTTTGTGTTTTGATATTTTGCATATAGCGCTTTGCTCTCAAACCCAAATTTTGAATGTTTCCAGCACCAAAAGTTTGTTTTTTGAAAGCCCACCGTAGGTGGGCTTTCAAAAAACAAACTTTAATGAGAATTGCTGTAACACCGAAATATAAAACTACTATATAGTGATATAATCTAACAAAGCTTGGTAAACTATATTTCTAAAAATACATGACGACATCCTTCAAATCACCCCAACTAAAAGAGATTGATGCAGTATCACTCAAACAAAAGTTGGAATTACAACAAGTTACTCTGATTGATGTTCGAGAAGTGGGCGAATATGCAACCGAACACATCTCAGGTGCTATTTCTATACCTTTATCAACTTTTGACTCAAATCATTTTGACAAAATTGGGAACAAGCCTATAGTGCTTTGTTGTCAGTCAGGAATGCGTTCTAATAGGGCTTCTCAGAAGTTGTTAGAAAATGGATTTGGAACAGTTATCCAACTCAAAGGGGGCTTGTTAAGTTGGAAAGACGCAGGCTTTAAAACGCAAGTAGTTCGCAATGCTCCAATTAGCTTATTTCGCCAAGTCCAAATTGTAGCTGGTTCCCTCGTATTGCTGGGAACTGGATTAGGTGTATTTGTATCGCCTGGGTTCTTGTTATTGAGTGGATTTGTTGGCGGCGGTTTAGTATTTGCTGGGGTCACCAATACTTGTGCGATGGGAACACTTTTGACAAAACTTCCTTACAATCAACGCAACTAACAGTTATGAAACCAATTCGTATTTTCTATTTCTCGGATATTCTATGTGTGTGGGCTTACATAGCTCAAATTCGCTTGGAGGAGCTCAAGACAGCTTTTCCAGACAATATTGAAATTGATTATCACTTTGTTTCTGTTTTTGGCAATGCCCGTGAAAAACTGGAGAAAGGCTGGCGCGATCGCGGAGGCTTAGAAGGCTACAGCGAACATGTGAAGGTGACTGCTAGTAAATTTGATCATATTTCTGTGCATCCTGACATTTGGAAACAAGTTCCTGCTTCTTCTACTTCAGCCCATCTATTTTTACGTGCTGTCCATTTGTTAGAAGCAAAAGGTCTAGTTGCTTCATCCGATCAGGTCTTAGAAAGAACTGCTTGGGCATTTCGAGAAGCTTTTTTCACTAAACTTGCAGATATCAGCGATCGCCAAATTCAGTTTGCGATCGCCAAAGATTTGGGACTACCGACTGAATCTATTGAAGCTATGATTAACAGTGGAGAAGCTTATGCGAGTTTATCTAAAGATGCTGAATTAGTGAAAGAGCATAATGTTACTGTTAGCCCTACTCTAATTTTTAATGAGGGAAGACAAAGACTCAACGGAAATGTGGGCTATCGAGTTATTGAAGCTAATATCCGTGAGTTGCTTCACAATCCTGCTGGTGAGCATTCTTGGTGTTAGCTTTCACCCATCTGTTGCAGCGCTTTGCGCTCAAACCCAAAGAAGAGTTGCGGCGCAACTCTTCTTTGGGTTTGATAGCAAAGACCAAAAGAGGAGTGGTGGCGTTTTGCCCCACCACTCCTCTTATTACTTAACGAGAAGGACCTAAACCAGCAGCACCAGCGTAAACAGCTTGACTGCCAAGTTCTGCTTCAATTCTTAGCAAACGGTTGTACTTAGCAACACGCTCACTCCGACAGAGGGAACCAGTTTTAATTTGACCTGCGCGAGTTGCAACGGCAAGATCCGCGATCGTTGTATCTTCAGTTTCGCCTGAACGATGGCTGATCACCGAGCGGTAACCATTCTTGTCAGCAGTAGCGATCGCTTCCAAAGTCTCAGTCAAACTACCAATCTGATTGAGCTTAATCAAAATTGCACTAGCGCAACCTTCACGAATACCACGCTCTAGACGAGTCTTATTAGTTACAAATAAATCATCACCAACCAACTGAGTATTAGTAAGTTGATCAGTCATAGCCTTCCAACTAGCCCATTGATCCTCTTCTAGACCATCTTCGATCGAGACGATCGGGTATTTGGCGATCAACCCTTCGTAATAGTTGACAAACTCTTGAGGAGTAAGGGATTTACCATCGATCGCATAGTTGCCATCTTTGAATAGCTCGTTAGATGCAACATCTAACGCCAAAGCAACATCGACCCCTGGTTTGTAACCTGCTTTGGTGATTGCATCGATCAGCAACTCTAGAGCTGCTTGATTAGATTCAAGGTTAGGAGCAAATCCACCTTCGTCTCCGACAGCAGTTGACAAGCCTTTTTCGTGAAGGATCGAACTAAGCGCCGCGAATACTTCCGCACCGTAGCGCAATGCTTCTTTAAAAGTTGGTGCGCCTACGGGCACAATCATGAATTCTTGGATGTCAACGTTGTTATCTGCGTGAGCGCCGCCGTTGATAACGTTCATCAGGGGAACTGGCAAAACATTCGAGAGAGGTGTGCCCAGATAACGATATAGAGGCTGTCCGATCGCTGCGGATGCGGCTTTGGCATTAGCCAGAGACACAGCCAAAATCGCGTTTGCGCCAATTTCGGATTTATTGGGTGTCCCGTCTCGCTTGATCATAATGCGATCAACGAGTTCTTGATTGAGAGCATCTACCCCTTGCAATTCGGGTAGTAGCTTTTCAGTAATGTTGCGAACTGCGATTAATACCCCTTTGCCTCGGTAGCGTTTTTTATCTCCATCTCGCAATTCATGGGCTTCAAAACTACCTGTAGATGCGCCACTGGGAACCTGTGCGAGACCGATTGCGCCGTTGGCAAGTTTGACTTCCGCTTCAACGGTTGGGTTGCCGCGCGAATCGAGGATTTCTCGTGCAGCGATCGCAATGATTTCTGTGCCTTTAGTCACTTTGAGCTATTCCTTTAATGATTAAGTGAAGCTATTCGCAACAATCTTACAGTTTTGCGCTGTCCCATTTCTCAAATGTTAGGTCTTCATCAAAAAAGTTGACAAAATTCACTTTTATAGTATCAAAAGGTTTGCTTAGGATATAAAAACCACAACAAAAGTGGCGGCGCTTTTGTTGTGGTTTTTGATTTGTCCTAGCATCTTTATTATTGCTATAGGTGACAGTTATAGCTGCAAACCCAAAAGAGAGTTACGGCGCAAAGCGCCGTAACTCTCTTTTGGGTTTTATTTGAACTAAGAGGGTAAATACCCCACCGCTCTGCGGTGTGAGTAAATTCTAGTAAAAAAGAATTTGATACCCCGTCCGCTTGCGGCGGGGTTATTCATTTCTTAACTTCTTTAGCTACAGCTAGCCCTAAAGATAAAGGTGCTTTGCACCGTACCTTTATCTTTAGGGTTTTGATTACAAATCGCTTGGGTTAAATCTATTTAAGCGATAAAACAAGGGCATCTAGTTTTCTAATTCTTGCAACCATAATTTTCATCACGTTTATTGCAAAATTGGGGGTTTGTTGCACCAAAAAGTTAAACCGCTTTAGATCGACGGGGACTAGCTTACATTCGGTTTTAGCGATCGCAGTGGCACTTCTAGGACTGGAGTCAATCAAAGCCATTTCGCCAACAATACCACCAGCAGCAGTAGTTTCCAACAACTTACCATTTATTAAAATTTCTACTTCCCCTTCGATGATCGCATACATTTGATCTGCGACTCCGCCCTGCGCAAAGATAACTTGTCCAGCAGGGATAATCACAAAGTCTTTGGCATTATTAAACAAGTCAATTGTAGTCAAGATTAAACTCCACTTTATCTAAAAGTAAATGAAAAAAAGAATAGAAACACGATAATTATTGTAATTGCAAAGTGAACTGTTCTAGGAATAAAGTAAATCCTTGAAATAATCGGTGATACTATCTGCTAACAAAGGCTTTGAGGAGAATCTTATGCAAAAATAACTAAGATTTGTTGCCTGACTTATCAAGGTTAAATTTAAATTAACTTAAGGTTAAAAGCTTGTAATAATTGTGGAATTAAAACCGCGATCGCAGCTCCAATAGTTGTATTAATACCATTGACAAGCTCATTGGTGAGCCAGTCATATTTTTCTTGTAAAGTTGCTCCGATCAAGCTTTCGATATTGGTGGCAATGAAAGCAGCGATCGCACACCAAAGCAGATCCCAAGGACTAGTTAATAGTCCCACCGCCCAACCAATTGCTGCCATTAATAGCGAACCGATAACTCCTGCGATCGTTCCCTCTAGACTGACAGCGCCCTCAGTGCCTGCGGCTACTGGCTTGAGCGTGGTGATCAAAAATGTGCTTTTACCGTATGCTTTGCCAATTTCGCTAGCAGTCGTATCCGCAAGTTTGGTGCTGAGGCTAGCGACATAGGCTAATAACCACAGCGGATTGGGTGCGATCGCCTGACCAATCGCGCAAACAGCACCAGTTGCCGCCGATCCCCAAAGATTTTCGGGTCCCCTTGCGCCATCGCGTTTTTCGGCAATGCCTTTTGCTTCTTTGATGTCCTTGCCAATACGAGTTACCCCCGAACCGACGATCAAATAGCTTAAAATAATGATATAGCCTTGCCATCCTAAACAACCCCAGACCGTAATTCCCAAAGCCCATGCATGACATATGCCTGAGGTGGTCAAGACTTTACGTGGTAACAGTAAGGCGATCGCACCGAGAAGCGTATTAAGGGCGATCGCGATCAACCAGCCCTGTGAAATTGGGAAACTATTTATCATAAAAATTTATCTTAAAAATTAGTAAGGCAGGCATTGCCCACCCTAATCAACATACTACGGAGTAAAAATAATGACAGCAGCAATTGAATTGTTTTGGGGAAATTTAAGTGGTTTTATGTCTTGGAATCTTTTCTTAGCAATAATTCCCTACGCACTTAGTTTCATTTTATTTGCGAAGCGATCGCCAAAACGACTACCTTTAAATCCGATCTGGTGGTTTGGCGTAGCAATTTTCATTTTGTTTTTGCCCAATGCGCCTTATATCATCACTGATATTATTCATTTTGTAGATGATGTACGAGTACCCAACGTTTCTGATAACGGAGTGATTTTTGTATTGATTCCACAATATATTGTTTTTATATTGTTAGGCTTTCAGTGCTACGTGGCTTCTGTCATGAAGCTCATCAAATATTTAGGTTGGCTGAAGATAATTAAAAATACAACTTGGCTCGAAGTAAGCATGAATTTTATCTGCGCTTTTGGCGTGTATTTAGGAAGATTTAATCGATTAAATAGTTGGGACTTGTTCACTAATCCCCTAAATGTTATTCGTAATACAATTTATAACTTTGCAAGCCCTAATTTTCTCTTTGGCACAATTCTATTTTTCATCATCTTTACGGGGCTGTATTACATTTTTAAATGGATTAATATATCGCTCGTATTTTACTGGCAAAATCGCTCTAACCAAGTTTCGGTATAATCTGTATGAATGAGCATCAATTCGATCTCTCTATCTTCCTTGGTGATTTTGCCCATCAAGTGATTTACCAAAATTTCCATAAGGTGGTAGATCAAGAAAAATCTGTTTTTAAAGATAAAGAGATTGAACCATTACATCAGATGCGAGTCGGAATGAGGCGATTGCGAACATCTATTCAAGTATTTGACAATGCGATCGTCCTTCCTCAACTAGTTAACAATTCATCGATTGGAAAAATTACTAGAAATTTGGGAGAAACGCGAGATCTGGATGTTCTACAACAGGAACTCCTTGATCGTTTTCAACCTTTACTGTCAAAAAAAGAAGAGCCTAAGTTCGATAAAGTTGTTAAGCACTTACACCAGAAACGCGATCAAAGTTTTCTGAATTTGAAAAAAACTCTCAATGGCGATCGCTATCAAGCCCTCAAGCAAGCAATTCAAGATTGGCTAGTTCAACCCACCTATAAAACAATGGGTAGTTTATCCGTCTTAGAAATTTTGCCAGATTTGTTATTGCCATTAATTTGTAGACTTTTTTTGCATTCAGGCTGGATGGTTGGTACAACCTTACACTCAGGCAAAGTTTCATTGATATCCATTGAGGATACCGCAGAGTTAAATCAGCAATTAAGGAAGTTTGGCAGTGATTTGCATGACTTGCGTAAGCAAATTAAAGGGGTTCGCTATCAGACCGAGTTTTTTGCTGACTTCTATGAAGACTCGTATGCTCAAAGAATAGAGGCTTTTAAAACAATGCAAGAGCTGATTGGTCAGCTTCAGGATCATGTCGTCCTCCGTGATTTTCTGGAATCAACACTAAAGGAGGATGTAGAAAAATCGCTTCCGACCATCGCCCAGATAATGCAGGAAGAATCGATCGCATTTTGGCAGAGTTGGCAACCTCTGCAAGAGCAGTATCTATCCCCCGAATTTCGCAAATCTCTACGATCTATGCTAACAAAACCGCTTGTGCAAGCTCATCTATAATCATCTCAATAGATAGTTTGCCACAATCACCATAAAATTATGTCTCTCGCACCATACGGTTCTTGGAAATCGCCAATTAGTTCTGACCTGATCGTTTCTAGTAGCATTCGCCTCGGCGCGATCGCTATTGATGGAGGTAATGTCTATTGGAATGAAGGCAGACCACAAGAATCAGGGCGTAACGTGATCATGCGCTATGACATGGATGGCAATTATCGCGAAATGACACCTGTATCGCTCAATGTGCGATCGCTAGTCCATGAATACGGCGGCGGCGAATATCTGGTAAGCGATGGACGTATTTATTTCTCTAACTTTAGCGATCGCCGTATTTATCGCAAAGTTGGCGGTGGATCATGTAAACCACTGACGACAGAAAGTGCTTATCGTTATGCCGATTTTGTTTGGAATCGAATTTATGGCAAGTTGATTTGTGTGCGCGAAGACCATACGAGTGGCAGTGAACCGATTAATACTTTAGTGGCGGTAGATACCAGCAACGGAGAAGATATTCAGGTATTGGTCACAGGAGCAGATTTTTATGCTTCGCCTAGATTGAATTCTACTGGCGATAAACTCGCATGGATTAGTTGGAATCATCCCAATATGCCTTGGGATGGAACCGAACTTTGGGTTGCCGATCTAGTGGAATTAGATACAGGCGTTCTCACAATTCAAAATCCACAACTGGTCGCAGGAGGTTCTAAAGAATCTATATTTCAGCCAGAATGGTCACCCGATGGAAAACTCTACTTTGTTAGCGATCGCACAGGTTGGTGGAATCTTTATCGTACTTTAGTAGAAGATATTGCTATTGAAGCTATCTGTCCAAAGCCTGCTGAATTTGGTTTGCCGCAGTGGGTGTTTGGCATGACAACTTATGACTTTACAGGTGATGGCAAAATTCTTTGTTCCTATACAGAACAAGGTAAATCTCATTTAGCAATTCTCGATCCCGCTGATTTTGAAACAGGTTTACAAGAAATCTCTACGCCCTTTAGTTCCATTTCAGGATTACATTGCGAAGGCGATCGCGCTGTTTTTCATGGTGGTTCAGCTACGGAGCCAACTGCGATCGTATTACTGGATTTGTCAACGGGCACTTGGCAAAAAGTACGAGTTGCCTCAGACTTACAACTTGACCCAGACTATATTTCCGCAGCTCAGCCCATAGAGTTTCCCACCGAAAATGGGAAGACATCCTATGGATTATTCTATCCTCCAAAAAACAAAGATTTTCAAGCAGAGGATTCTGAAAAACCACCCTTGCTGGTCAAAAGTCATGGTGGTCCCACAGCTTCAACTTCGGGAAGCTTGAGTCTTGGCATTCAATATTGGACAAGTCGCGGCTTTGCGGTGCTAGATGTCAACTACGGCGGCAGCACTGGCTATGGACGCGAATATCGCGATCGCCTCAAAGGAAATTGGGGCATCGTCGATGTTGATGATTGCACTAATGGTGCAAAATTCCTTGCAGACAAAGGCTTGGTAGATAGCGATCACCTTGCGATTTCGGGAGGGAGTGCTGGCGGCTATACGACACTTTGCGCCTTGACATTTCGCGATGATTTCAAAGCAGGGGCTAGTCATTATGGAATCTGTGATCTTGAAGCTCTTGCTACAGATACCCATAAATTTGAGTCGCGCTATCTCGATAGCCTAATCGGCAAATATCCTGAACAGAAGGAAATTTACATTCAGCGATCGCCCATTCATTTCACCGACAAGCTATCCTGTGCGATCGCCTTTTTCCAAGGTTTAGAAGATAAGGTCGTGCCGCCTAACCAAGCAGAAATGATGGTGGATGCTCTACGCAAAAAAGGTTTGCCCGTTGCCTATGTTCCCTTTGAAGGCGAACAACATGGTTTCCGTAAAGCTGAGAATATTAAACGCGCTCTTGATGGTGAGTTCTATTTCTATGCTCAGATTTTTGGCTTTACACCTGCTGATGATATTGAAGCAATTGCGATCGAGAATAATTCAATTTCTATAATTTGAAGAAAAATCGGCGCAATGCGCCGATTTTTCTTCAAATTACATGATTTAGATCTGTCGGCGAGAGGCGATCGTGAATGATCTGACCATCACGGAACCAGATAATCCGATGCGAATTTCGAGCCACATCCGCTTCATGCGTGACCATCACCACCGTAATCCCACTCGCATTTAACTCACCAAATAGTTCCATTACTTCCTGAGTAGTATGCGAATCTAGTGCGCCTGTAGGTTCGTCAGCTAGCAACATTACAGGATTATTAACGATCGCTCTCGCGATCGCGACTCTCTGCTGCTGTCCACCCGACATTTGGTTAGGTCGATTATTTAATCGATGTCCCATCGCAACCCTTTCCAGTGCAGCAGCCGCCCGTTCTTTTTGTTCCTTAGGACGAATATTGGCATAAGCCATTGGCAACATCACATTCTCCATTGCTGAGAGTTGTGGTAACAGATGATATTGCTGAAAGATAAAGCCAATTTTGAGATTGCGAACTTTGGCAAGCTCGCTTTCCTCCATATGAGAAACATCTTGTTCATCTAGAAAGTATTGCCCTGATGTGCTGCTATCAAGACAGCCAACGATATTCATGCAAGTGGATTTGCCAGAACCAGAAGCGCCCATAATTGCGCAATATTCGCCTTCTTTAATCACAAAGCTAACATCATCTAGAGCCTTAACTAATGTATCGCCCTGACCGTAAAATTTGCAGACATTATTCAGTCTGACGATTTCGCGTCTAGAATCATCAGCTATTTCGGGAATTGGTGCGATCGTGTTGGTAGTAATCATAATTTATTTTTTAACGAGAGGCGGCGCTTCGCGCCGCCTCTCATGTTTGTGTTAAATACTTCTCAAAGCCACAATTGGATCAAGTCGGGCGGCTTGTCGGGCGGGAAAGATGCCGAAAAATAGACCGATGCCGCCAGATACACCGACGGCTAGGGTAATTGCGCCGATGGATACGCCAGCTTGTAATGGCGAAACTGCGGCGATCAGTAAAATGCCGCCAACGCCAATACCTGTACCGATCGCACCACCTAGTAATGACAAAATCACCGCTTCAATTGTGAACTGGGTGAGAATATCGCTGGGTGAAGCGCCGATCGCTTTACGAAGTCCGATTTCGCTTGTGCGCTCGGTGACTGATACCAGCATGATATTCATGATGCCAATACCGCCAACTAGTAAGGAAATACCTGCGATCGCAGCAAGCATGATCGTTAATGCACCTGTAATATTACCAACTATTTCCAGCGCATCCTGTTGGGTACGAACTGTAAATGTATCGTCAGCATTGACATCAGAAGTGCGGTGACGCAATCGCAGTAGGTTAGAGATTTGGAATTGAGCAGCGTCTACATTGTCATTACTAGTTGCTGACACATTAATAACTGCGACAGCAACTCCATAGGGGGAAGTTTTGCCAGTCAGTCGGCTAGACATGGTCGTAATCGGCATAAAAATCGTGTCATCTTGGTTTGTCCCCAAAAAAGCGCCTTTTTCCGACATTATGCCGATCACTTCATAGCTAGTACCGCGCATTCTCACCGTCTGTCCAATAGCCGATCCCTGTGGAAATAACTCTTTCGCGATCGCAGCTCCGACTGTAATGACTCGCGCATTCCGTTTAATATCTTCCTCGTTAAAAAAACGTCCTGCGCTAACTTCGGCATTGCGGACGATCGCATAGGTGTCCGTCGTCCCGATCAATGTTGCACGTTTAGTATTGTTACCTGCGATCGCTAGCTCGGAGCCATTAATCTGCGCTGCGACACTGCGAACGGTAGGTACTTGGGTAGCGATCGCTTCGGCATCGGCAAGTACTAAGCGATTGGGCGGTGCAATTACATTCCGTCGCGCATTGTCAGTACCAGTAATCACAAAAATTACGTCAGTACCAAGGGACTGGAACTGTTCAGCAGCATATTTTTGTGCGCCTTGACCGATCCCAACCATCAAAATTACTGAGGCATTGCCGATGATGATACCGAGCATTGTCAATGTGCTACGCAAGCGATTAGCGGCAAGGGTTTTGCCTGCCATCCGAAAGCTTTCCCAAGTATCCATCCTTAAAATTTCCTGATGTATATAATCAACTTTTAGCGAAGAATTAAATATAAAACCCTAGAATCTGTACCGCCCGCTGCGCGGGCGGTACAGATTCTAGCTTTGGATTTTAAATTATACTGAGCTGCTTATTTCAAGTTTAGAGCTAAACCTAAATGATGACTTCAACCATTGGGCTGGAATCGTAAAGAAATTTTGCTTATAGCCATGAAAGAGATAGCTAGGACAAATCAAAGCCCAAATGAACTACCCCGCCGCGAGCGGACGGGGGTATCAGACTCAAAAAAGACTCAGTTACTCATTCCTGTGCAATTTGAGATATTCCTTTCCTTGATTCTTAACATAACTAGCTATCATCCCTTCATCTCCCTGTTTTCCTACCGTACTTGCAAAATATCCATCACTCCAAAACTCTCCTCCCCACAACTTTTGTTTTACTTGGGGGCATCTCTTAAAAACTTCCCTTGCTGTCAATCTTTTTATCATCGTTACTAGCTTGGTCACACTATATGTTGGTACTGACTGCACTAAAAAATGTACATGATCTTTATCCACGCCTATTTCCACAAATTTAATCTCATATCGTTTCTCTATGTCTAAACAAACTTCCCGCAAAACTTCATCAACTTGCTCATCGAATACGGCTTTTCTATACTTTGCTGGAAATACTAGGTGGTATAGCAATATCGTTACGTTATGACTTTTGTGTATGTACTCACTCATTCTTTTATCTTACGCCGCAGAGCGGCGGGGTATTTACCCTCTTTGTTCAATAAATGAAGGCGGCGCTTTGCGCCGCTTTCATTTATTTGGGCTTTATGTCCTAAACAAAACTTTCATTGCTATAAGCAAAATGAGAACTTTAAACACTTATTATATCGCTTGAGCTTTGACGTGTTGTCTTTTGACTTAGATCAACTATTCGCGTAAGGATAACAACAATTGGGAATAGTAATGGCTATTTGAAGCTTAAGTAGACTCGCTTAATTAATTACACACCCAAACCCGTAAAGTTTTGACCCTCAGGGTCGAAACCTTACGGGTTTGGGTGATTGATTCTGCACAGAGGTACTTATAACAACAAAATCTGAGACATATTCTTCAAAATGCTAGACAAACATTTACGAAGGCTCATTCTCTTTTTTACTAGACGAATTCTCTTTTTTCGCAAGGTTTAATTCTCATATGTTTAGACTAAAATAACAGCATACGCAAATCCAATCCTTCATTGAGTATTAAAAATAAATACTATGCTGGAATACCTTCCACCGTTAAATGACCATAATTTGCCCTATCCAGATACAATTCATCCGATTGTGGTGCATTTTGTGATTGCGATGGTGTTGTTTTCGGTAGTATGCGATGCGATCGGCTACTTCACTCGCAACCCTCGCCTATATGAAGTTAGCTGGTGGAATTACTTTTTTGCCACTATTTCTATCTTTATTGCGATCGTCTTTGGACAAATTGAAGCGGGACTTGCTGAACCTTATAGTTCAGTAGAAGCTACTTTAAACTTGCATACCATTATTGGTTGGTCATTATCAGGAATTATCGCCGCGATTACAGGATGGCGCTATGTAATTCGTATCCGTGATCCTAAGGTGTTGCCTGTCTCGTTCCTTGGCGCAGGTGTATTACTGACTGGACTAGTTTTGTTTCAAGTTTATTTGGGAGACCTCTTAGTTTGGGTCTACGGACTGCATACAGTTCCCGTTGTCGAAGCTTTAAGGGAGGCTAGTTTAAAATGAATCCAGACTTGATTAATCAATTAGGTAGTCAGTTGGGTGTTAATGGATTACCCTATGCAATTCCCATTCATCCCAATCTTGTTCACATGACTTTGGGTCTGTTTATTGTGGCGATCGGGTTTGATTTTGTCGGTGTGTTTTTTGTTCTGGAAAAGCCATTATTCAAGTTTCTTGCAATTCCTGCTGCACGTTCCAACTTTTTTGATGTCGGTTGGTACAACATGGTCGCCGCTTCGATCATCACCTTCTTTACTGTGGCTGCTGGCTTTTATGAGATCTTGTTAGCCACTCCTGATCCAAATGTGAAGAGTGCTTGGGGTTTTCAAGCTATGGAAACTATGATCTGGCATGGTGTGGGCGGCGTTTTATTGCTAGCTCTCATTGTTGGTATGACTGTATGGAGAGGATTTCAGAGATTTCTCTGGCGCAAGGATATGGGACAGCAGGTGCAATGGAGCTATCTATTAGCAGGATTAGCGATTTTTGTGATTATGTTTGCTCATGGGACTTTAGGAGCGCAACTCGCTTCGGAATTTGGCGTACATATCACCGCCGATCGCCTGTTACGCTTGGGTAAGAATGTCGATCTCAATCAGTTATTGAAATAGGGAGATCTATGAAACTTCGCACGGTTTTAATTTTAGGTGGGATTGCGATCGCGATCTCCCTCATTAGTCTCTGGATGGGACAAGCTGCCTATACATGGTTCCCGCCGCAAGCTTCGGCAGAATCGATTTTGGTGGATAATCTCTTTAGCTTTTTGGTGACCTTAGGAACTTTCATTTTTCTTGGTGTAGTTGGGACATTGACCTATTCAGTTTTGTTTCAACGAGCAGAAAAATATGATTACAGTGATGGTCCCCACATCGAAGGCAATGTCAAATTAGAAATCATTTGGACTGCGATTCCTCTAGCCTTAGTGATTTGGATTGCTGGCTATAGCTATCAAATCTATGACCAGATGTCGATTTTGGGACCAATGGAACATGCTCATCATGGACAGATCATGGCATCAACTGAAGCAGTATCAATCGATCAAGATGCAATTACGGAAAATATAGAACATATTGATGTATTTGCACAGCAGTGGTCATGGGAGTTTGTCTATGGCAAAGGCACTAATATTGATGTTAGTAGTACAGAACTACATTTACCCAACAACCGCAGAATTAAATTAACTCTACATTCTAAAGACGTTTTGCATGGATTGTTTATTCCTGCTTTTCGGGTTAAGCAAGATGTGATTCCAGGGCGTGATATTGATTTTGAATTTACGCCAATCCGTGAAGGCAAATATCGATTGCGAGATTCTCAATATAGCGGTACTTATTTTGCGGCGATGCAAACCGATGTGGTAGTGCAGTCTCCTGAAGCCTATCAGCAATGGTTAGCGGATGCTTCTAATACAGTTCCAACACCAGCTTACAATCGCGCATCTAATGAATATACGATTCGCACTTTAAAGGGTAATCAGAATTGGGCAACGGTCGTACCTGCGGCTCCGCCAGTGGTTAATTATTCAAGTTCTAATTAAACTTTTTAAGAGAGTTACTCATGGCAAATATTTCTATTGATGCGATCGTGGATATTCGACCACCAGAGAAACCTGAAGACTGGCGCAGATTTTTTGGTTTTAGCACCGATCACAAAGTAATTGGGATTCAATATATTGTTACTTCCTTTTTCTTCTTTTTAATCGGTGGCGTGTTCGCAATGGTCATTCGAGGTGAATTGCTCACACCTGAATCGGATCTGGTCGATCGCACTTTCTATAATTCCATGTTCACGATGCATGGCACGATTATGCTGTTCCTCTGGACATTCCCTGTTTTGCTAGGAATATCTAATTATCTTGTGCCATTGATGATCGGGGCGCGTGATATGGCTTTCCCGAAGTTAAATGCCGTAGCTTTTTGGATGGTTCCTGTATTTGGGATTATTTTAATGGCAAGCTTCTTTGTTTCTGGGGGATCTTCGCAATCGGGCTGGTGGGCTTATCCGCCTGTGAGTTTGCAGAATCCTACGGGCAATATTGTTAATGGTCAGTTCCTGTGGTTGCTTGCAGTAGCTATTTCGGGCGTGGCTTCGATTATGGGCGCGATTAACTTCGTAACCACGATTTTCAGAATGCGAACTACGGGCATGACTTGGTTCAAAATGCCTGTGTTTGTCTGGACAGTCCTCGCCGCGCAAATTATTCAACTATTTGGATTGCCAGCATTGACCGCAGGAGCGGTGATGTTGTTGTCTGACTTGACTTTTGGAACCAGCTTTTTCGATCCCGCTAAAGGTGGAGACCCTGTTCTCTTTCAACATTTTTTCTGGTTCTATTCCCATCCTGCCGTCTATGTGATTGCTTTGCCAGTGTTTGGGATTTTCTCAGAGATTTTCCCTGTCTATGCGCGTAAGCCTCTCTTTGGTTACAAAGTCGTGGCGGTATCTTCGTTAATCATTACGGGATTAAGCGGAATTGTGTGGGTGCATCATATGTTTGCTAGTGGTACGCCTGGCTGGATGCGGATGCTATTTATGGCGACAACCATGTTGATTTCTGTACCAACGGGAATCAAGGTTTTCGCATGGGTAGCGACCATTTGGGGCGGTAAAATCAAGCTAAATACAGCGATGCTATTTGGATTAGGAGCGATGGTGATGTTCGTATTCGCAGGAATTACAGGCATCATGCTGGCTTCCGTACCTGTAGATATTCATGTGAATAATACTTACTTTGTGGTCGGACATTTCCATTATGTAATTTACGGTGCAGTGGTAATGGGAATCTACGCAGCGCTGTATCATTGGTTCCCAAAAATGACAGGCAGAATGTATTCCGAAGGTTTAGGGAAGCTCCATTTCATCCTTACCTTTATCGGTACGAATGCCTGTTTCTTTCCGATGCATCCCCTCGGTTTGCAGGGAATGCCCCGTCGCGTTGCCTCCTACGATCCAGAGTTTGCCTTCTGGAATGTGATTGCTAGTTTAGGCGGCTTTCTCTTAGGAGTATCGACATTGCCATTCTTGCTCAATATGATTGGCTCGTGGGTACAGGGAGAAAAAGCTCCCAAAAATCCTTGGCGAGCGATCGGTTTGGAATGGCTTATTTCTTCGCCGCCATCCCATGAGAACTTTGAGGAGTTACCGATTGTAATTTCTGAACCCTACGGCTATGGCAAAGATGAACCCTTAGTTTCTAATCCTGATAAGTTGGAGATAAATCATGCAACCAGTTGATACTTCTGTTAGCAACAATCCCATTTTGGAAGTTACCCACGAATCCACCCATAGTGAGCATCCCGATAATCGGCTATTCGGCTTTGTCGTCTTCCTACTTTCCGAAAGCGTCATCTTCTTGAGCTTTTTCGCCGCCTATATTGTCTATAAAACGACATCCCTTAATTGGCTTCCTGATGGAGTCACAGGGCTAGAAATTAGCGAACCTGCGATTAACACCGTGATTCTGGTTTCCAGTAGTTTCACCATCTATATCGCTGAGAAATTCCTCCATAAAAAGCAACTTTGGGGATTTCGCTCCTTCTGGTTGCTAACGATCGCTATGGGTAGTTACTTCCTCTATGGTCAAGCAGTGGAATGGAGTGGTTTAGCCTTTGGCTTTGGTGATGGCGTGTTTGGCGGTAGTTTCTATTTGCTGACAGGTTTTCACGGTTTGCACGTTTTAACGGGTGTGCTATTGCAGCTAATCATGTTAGTGCGATCATTCTTTCCTGATAATTACGCGAAAGGAGAATTCGGAGTCGAATCCACTTCACTATTTTGGCATTTTGTCGATGTGATTTGGATTGCGTTGTTTGTTTTGATTTATGTGTGGCAGTGACTCGATCCCCCCTACCCCCCTTGCAAAGGGGGGCTTTAGACAGTTTAGAAAATTCAAATAATTAAGTCCCCCTTTTTAAGGGGGATGCCGAAGGCAGGGGGATCAAACCTCCGCTTGTAGCAAAGCCGATTACTTAGTGAGGAAACCGATGATTATTGATGACAATTATTACGATGTGATTATTGTGGGAACTGGTGCGGGGGGCGGAACCCTTGCCTATAAACTCGCTTCCACAGGAAAGAAAATTCTGATTCTCGAACGAGGCGATTTTATGCCCCTCGAAGAACAGAATCGCAGCAATATTGATATCTTTCAGCGCGATCGCTATCACGCTCCCGAACAATGGTATGACCACACAGGCGAGCCATTTTCGCCACAAACTAACTATGCGATCGGAGGGAATACCAAAGTTTACGGTGCAGCACTCTTACGGCGGCGCGAGAAGGATTTTGAATCCGTCACCCATCAAGCGGGAATTTCCCCTGCATGGTGCGTAAAGTATGACGAATTTGAGCCTTATTACACCGAAGCCGAAAATCTCTATAAGGTGCATGGTGAGTCACAAACTGACAGTACCGAACCAACTCACAGCGCTGATTATCCCTATGCTGCGGTTAGTCATGAGCCTGAAATTCAGAAGATCTATGAAGCGATCGCCAATCAAGGTTTGCATCCCTCCACAATTCCTCTCGGATTGACCCGTCAAGAAGATGACCCCACTAGCGACTCTGAAGAAAGCTGCCTTGTCCCCGCCTTGAAATCTACCAATGTCACCTTGAAAACCCAAGCCAAAGTAATCAGTCTCCATACCAATCCATCGGGGCGATCGGTGAAGGGAGTAGAAGCGGAAGTGGGCGGACAGTCCTATCTCTTTTTAGGCGATATCGTCGTGCTTGCCTGTGGTGCGATTAATTCGGCAGCGTTGCTGTTGCGATCGGCAAATGATTCCCATCCCAAAGGGCTTGCCAATAGCTCCGATCAAGTGGGACGGAATTTGATGAAAAGCCTCTTGTCATCGGTAGTCCAACTCAGCACGAAGCCCAATAATGGCTCCTTCCAAAAGTCTATTTATGTGAATGATTTCTATTGGGGTGATGCGGATTTCCCCTATCCAATGGGACATATCCAGAACTCTGGCGGACTACTCACCGACATCATTTTTGCAGAATCTCCTCCTGTATTTTCCATTGTTGCCAAGCTCATGCCCAACTTTGGATTGAAGCAGTTAGCCACCCATTCGATTGGCTGGTGGGCGCAAACGGAGGATTTGCCAGACTCGAATAATCGGGTGCGTTGGGAAAACAACAAAATCCATATCGATTACAATCCCAATAATACGGAAGCGCATGATCGCCTAATTTATCGTTGGACTGATGTTTTAAAAAATATCGAAAAGTCCCTAGATGGCTTCCGTACTGGTTTCATGCATCCCCGTTCTGAGTCACCGTTGCAAGTGGTCGCCAATCAATGCGGAACCTGTCGCTTTGGTGATGATCC
>JBIKYZ010000317.1:0-5411 GCA_044354985.1 Pseudanabaena sp.
TCACTATGGCTATTAATGCTATTACTGATGAGGATGCTCTTAATTGGTTTCATCATTGTGGCATCTGCTTTGAGCCTTTTCGGTAGGTTCTTTTGTGGCGGGTTTGATCGGTATTTGCTGTAAATCTAGACTCAGATGCTTTCGCATATTATTTTTCATCCCTGCGATCGCAGCTTTGGGTGTGATGGCATATTGCATTTGGCAAATATTTCCTTGGTTCGTGGCTATGGCGATCGCTGGTCCGATCGCAGGTTATTCGATTATGCAGATTATTTCACTGTTTGTTAAATGAAATAGGCGATCGCAGTTAGTTACACAAAATATTGGAACAAATCAGTAAAAGCGACCAAATCAAAACGTCAACCTGCAAATAATTCTATCCATTTAATTAAGCGCATATTTGTCTCGTTAATTAGGACTAGCGTATTACGAATGTATCTTTGAGTTGTAGCGAGATTGCCAGCGGAGGCAGCCAAAGCTCAAGCCGATACAGCCAAAGTTCAAGCCGAAAATGTCCGATTGATGATTGAAATGGTTAACAGAAAACAGGCTTAATTTCTAGGTCTTTGATCGCTTTCAAGATCAAAAATAACTTTCTGCCAGTACCAAACTTCGGGCATATTCGGATGATCTTGTTTAGCAATATCGATCAGTCGCTGAGCGATCGCCATATTGCCACCGACTAAACCGAGTAAACGCTGCTGTAATTCCAGACTCGGCATTTGCATCAAATCTACAGTTACCGCAGCATTGGCAAGTTGACGTTTACCCTCTTTAGTTTGTTTTTTAAGTTCTGATTGCCAGAGATTAACCCGATCTAGGGCATAACGATATCGCTCCATGTTCGACTGATTAAACCAAATATTTGCCGCCTGTTGGTAATCATCGATCGCACCTTTGAGGTCGCCAAATTCATATCTTGCCTCAGCGCGATCGCAATATAGTTGAGGACTTTTGTTATCGAGAGATAGGGAGCGCGAAAAGTCTTCGATCGCTGTGCGATAGTCTTTAAGTTTTAGATGAGCTTTTGCGCGATCGCTGAAGATTTCCGCCATGCTGGGATATTCGCGGAGTAATTCATTAAAATCAGCGATCGCTCCTTGAGCGTCACCGATTTCAAGACGGATGCGACCACGACTGATGCGCACGTCAATATTTTGAGGTTCAAGGAAAGTTGCTTGGTTGAGGTCTTTGATTGCTGCTTCAGGATCGCCGAGCTTACCGAGGGTCAAGCCTCGCAGACAAAAAGCTTTAACATTTTTAGGTTCAATTTGCAGCATCCAATTGAGATCGATTAAGGCATTGATATAGTCGCTCTTATCGATTTTTTGCTGCACATTGGCAAAAATATCTGCCGTAGATGGTGGCAGCATTGCCTCCAGAGGTTTATAGCTCTCAATGCAACGACGGCAATTGTCTTCATCCTTTAGTTCTAAAAAAAGGCTTGCTGCTTTTTTATAGGTAGCGATCGCCTTTTCGATTTGATTTTGTTGTTTATAGGTCAAGCCTAATAATTGGTGAGCGATCACGGATTTGGGATTAATTACTAGCGCTTGGGCAATGTCAGCTTGGGCAGCCACGATATCGTTATTAGCAATGCGAGTGATGCTTCGAGCAATGTATACATCGATCGCATCAGGTTTCAGGCTAAGGGCTTGGTCATAGTCGGCGATCGCTCCTTGGCGATCGCTCAAATCAAATAGGACTAAACCACGCTGATAATATGCTTCAGCCAGTTGAGCATTGGCTGCGATCGCACAGCTAAAGGCTTGTATAGCACCATAGCGATCGCCAGCCTTTGCCTTTGCTAAACCCTGCTGATAGAAATCTTCTTGAAAATCTTGTATCATGGCTCTACTTGCTATCCCAGCTATAGCGATTATGATAAATGAAACTCATACTTTTGCAGTGCATTACTAAGGAGTTATCGCGATGTCCAAAAAGTCGAAAGATATCAAGCATCAGATCGAAAAAACGCTGCATACTGTTGCTGACGCAGCTCAACAGCAGTACGAAAAAAATTTAAAAAAAGCCCATAAAAACGTTGATAAGCAGGTTGGCTCAGTACGCGATCGCCTTGAAGAATTTGATAGCTGGGCTGTTGAGTCGGTTAATGAGGCTTTAGAAAATGTTGAGAAAAAACTAGAGAAAAAAGTCTCTAAAACCTTAAATCGCGTCCAAAAAGCCGCGCGATCGGCATGGGAAAAATTAACTGATTAACAAAAAAGAAGCGCGAAGCGCTTCTTTTTTGTTAATCAGTAGCCTGCATCTGGCTCATCAACTTACCAAAGCGATCGCTATGGAGGCGATAACTAAGTGGATGTCCGATGAATCGGGCTGTGCTTTGATATAAAACTTCAATTTCAATCAGTCCATTATCTTTAAGAGTCTTGCCTGTAGAAACTAAGTCCACGATCGCTTCCGCCATACCTGTAATTGGACCAAGCTCAACTGAACCATAGAGAGGAATAATCTCTACAGGTAGATCGATGCTGTCAAAGTAGGTTTGGGCGCAACCGACATATTTTGAGGCGACACGGCTATGGGGCGGCAGGTCTAGTGGCGATCGGTAGCGGCTTTCTCCTGAAACTGCGATCGACATCCGACAGCCACCAAAGCCCAAATCAAGCAACTTTGCTACTTTAGGAGTTTTTTCGCGCAATACATCTTCTCCGACAATGCCAGCTTGAGCCTGTCCATATTCCACATATACAGGTACATCTTGCGCTCTTACTAGCAGGGCTTTAGCCGTTCCTGTGGGATCGGTGATTTGGAGTTGGCGGTTTGATGCATCGAGAAATGCACTAAAGTCAAGCCCAACTCCTTGAAGCAAGCGGATCGAGTCTTTTAACAGTGAGCCTTTGGGCAGTGCGAAGGTGAACATGGAATGGTTAGAGCGTTTGTCATAGTCCATTCTATAGCTATAGCTGTCGCCATTCTTATTAGGACATAAAACCCAAATAGTGCGAAGCGCCGCCTCGCACTATTTGGGTTTTGATTTGTCCTGATACAGGTGACTATAGCTATATAACCCCCAAATAGAGTTGCGACGCTTAGCGTCGCAACTCTATTTGGGGGTTTATGATCGCAAAAAATATCGATAAAAAAATATCGATATTTTTTGCTTAGAAATTGAGCCAATCAAAAATCTGTGTAACCGTCAAAGTTAAATCAACGCAACTGAGAACAGTTACAGACTGCTCTCCTGTGAACATTTGAATGCGGCGATCGCTAGATATGACAAAAATATTCTGTTCTTCAGGATCGAGCATCCATCCTAACTCTGTCCCATTTTCGATGCAGTGCAATATATTTGCTAAAACCTTGTTAGGGCTTTGTCTAGGCGAAAGAATTTCAATTGTCCAATCAGGATAAGTCAAAAATTTATTTGCTATTTGTCCATCAGAATCACAGGGGATTCGCTCCCAACGAAATACGCAAATATCAGGAACAATTGAAGCGCCGCCGAAGGTACAACGTAATTCTGTAAATGCGTAGGCTATTTTTAGCTCTTCAACTACTTGGTTAATGTGTGCGCTAAATTTAGTCTGTAAGCGACTATGTTTACCCTGTGGCATTGTTTTTTGACTGATTTTGTCGTTAATAAATTCTGAGGCAGGTTTGGTCTCAGGTAGTCCTAGAAATGTTTCTAGGCTATGGGGTTTTACTGCTGTGATGACCATATATTTTTCCCTTTACCTTTTTACTTTTGCCTTTTTATTTTATAACCCATTCCCGATCGCAAAAAATGCTGACCAGTATTTAGGATAGTGGCGAATTTTAATTTACAAGCAACTTCAAATCCTTTAAAATCTGGCTACTACAATTGCCCTAAATCTTATGACTGGACTTGAACCATTTATTCCGCTCCTAGGTACGATCGCTCTCGATGTAATCAAAGACAGTGGTAAGAAGGAAGGCGCAAGTTTAATTGCCCGCTGGATGAAGCGAGATATTGGTAAGGATTTGCAGGATGTTGTATTTAAGGCGGCAGGTAAGTATATAGAGAACTACACTGAGCGTCACGGCATACTCAAAGTATTAGGGATGCG
Organism: Pseudanabaena sp.; assembly: GCA_044354985.1. Taxonomy (GTDB): domain Bacteria; phylum Cyanobacteriota; class Cyanobacteriia; order Pseudanabaenales; family Pseudanabaenaceae; genus Pseudanabaena. The sequence goes on from JBIKYZ010000317.1 coordinate 4,053, forward strand.
TGAGCCTGTCAAACTAGATGATGTATTTACTACAGTTCAGTTATTAGGAGAGGAGGATGTTCAGCAATTTGCGGATATTGATGATTTAGAAAAGCTTTATCGTGAAGCAGGGCAAAGATTGAAGGGGTATAGCTCAAAGAAAAGGCAAGATGGGATTGCGGTTGCCAGAAAAAAACAATTTCTGATGGTACTAGGCGCACCAGGGGCGGGAAAGTCTACATTTCTTCGCAAAATCGGCTTGGAATCATTTAAGGGAAAGAAGGGGAACTTCAATCATCAACTTATTCCAGTGTTTCTAGAGCTTAAAAAATTCACTGAAAGTAAGATCGATCTCAAGGCGCTGATCGAGTCTGAGTTCACTACCTGCGGATTTCCCAAGCCTAAAGAATTTACAGAAAGTACTTTAGAAAAGGGGAAATTGCTAATCTTACTAGATGGGCTTGATGAAGTACCTACCGCCAATATCAACTACGTCATTGATACGATTCAAGACTTTGTAGATCGATACGACAAAAATCGCTTTATTGCCTCCTGTCGGACTGCTGCCTATCGCTCCAATTTCAAACGCTTTAGCGATGTAATTTTGTCTGAATTTGATGATGAGCAGATTCAGCAATTTATCAATAACTGGTTTCGCTCAGAGGAAGACAAACAAGCAGGAACGGCGGATCGTTGTTGGAAACTGCTAAAACGAGACGAAAATAAAGCTGCAAAGGAACTTGCTCATAGCCCGATTTTGCTAACCTTTCTCTGTCTGACCTACGACAAGTCCCAGACCTTTGCTAATAATCGCAGTGGATTATACAAGAAAGCTTTACGGATTTTATTGGAGGAATGGGCAGCAGAAAAGCGAATCATGCGACAGGCTATCTACGAAGGTTTGAGTGTAGAGCTAGAAGAAGTACTGCTTTCAGAAATTGCTTGTGAGGGGTTTGAGGCAGATCGCTTATTTATACCTGAGTCTCAATTAGTTGAGCGAATTAAGAAATTTCTATCAAGTAACCTGAGTGCGCCTAAACAACTGAGTGGTAAACAGGTTTTAGATGCGATCGCTATTCAGCAAGGCATTTTGGTAGAAAGGGTAGAAGATGTTTATTCTTTCTCGCATTTGACTTTACAAGAATATCTGACAGCAAGATATATCTGCGATCACGATAAAATTTCGTATATGGTAGAGACATATTTGACTGATGACCGATGGAGAGAAGTATTTCTGCTCACCTCTGGTTTAATGGTAAGGAATGAAAAATAAATAACTTATGCATTTTGAGGAATGGCTCTATAGTTCCATTTAGGAAGATATTCATCAAAAACAATAGGTAGATTTTCTTTGAAACCATCCATAACCTTTCTACCCTT
>JBIKYZ010000091.1:0-17596 GCA_044354985.1 Pseudanabaena sp.
GGGTATCTTGAACATCGTCGCAAATCTCCCATTGGCATTCAAGTCCTCTGGCGTGGTTGGTCTAATCTACGTGAACTTTGCCAAGGTTGGCTTCTTGCTCAAATTCATACTTAACGGGAAAAGTAAGGTTGAAAAACCAGTAATTAGGCGTGACAAAAACTAAAATCTGAAAAGAAAAATCGCCCCCGCAGCAGGCGATTTTTCTTTTCAGATTTTAAGGGCTTTTTTGCTTAGCTACTTACTGGTAAGCGTCATTTTTCGTCGTTTTTTCGGCAAATTCTTTTGCGTAGTGTTACAAAAGACATGATTTTTGGAACCTATCCGACTATAATTCAATAGCATTCATCCTTAAAACTCTTTACGAACGGTAATTAAAATGAGCGAAGAACAAAATTCAGGACTTGGCGGATTTGTTAGTGGCTTACAGCAAAAGGCTGGAGAAGTAGCTGAAGGACTCAAAGAAAAGGCTGAAGGAGTTATCGGCGAAGAAAACGTCAAGAAAGTTTCTGATGTTCTAAACACAGATGTTGGTGTTATGGCTAAAGATTCTGCTGGCAAAGCAGTTGATGCACTAGAGAATCTTACTGGTCGTGACATTGACGGTGATGGTGATATTGGTGGCAAGCCTCAAGCTTAGTAAAGTATAAGTACTCACTAAAAAAAATATAAATCGCCCGCTGCGCGGGCGATTTATATTTTTGGGTTTTACTGTTTGCTACAAATCACTAATAAAGACAGCATTTATGCCGTCTTTATTAGTGATTATGAACCGAACCATCGGGCATAATCGTTCCAAACAGATTTGCTTCGGATAAACTAACTCCATTCAGATTGGCAAGCCGTAAATTAGCTTTAACTAAATTAGTACCAATCAAAAAAGCAGCATCTAGCTTTGCTGAAACCAGTTGTGATCCTGTCAAAATCGCCCCGTTTAAATTGGCATTACTTAAAATTGCATCACTTAAGATTGTATCTTCTAAATTACTATCACTCAGATCAGCATTGCTCAGAATTGCATTGCTCAGAACTGCATTTTTTAAATTTGCGTGCCTTAAATTAGCATTACTTAAATTCGCGTTACTGAGAATTGCATCAGCTAAGTTAGCATGACTAAGATTAGCTTGATTAATAGCAGCATTACTTAAATCACATTCTTGTAAATTAGCACTACTCAGATTTGCATTACAAAGCTTTGAGTCCGATAGATTGGTATTACTAAGATCAGCAAATTCTAGATTTGCATTCGTTAAATCACTGCGACGGAGATCAGCATTTGTCAGATTAACATTAGTTAAAATAGCATTGCTTAAGTTTGTCTCACTTAAATTGGCTTTACTCAAATCACTTTCGTCTAGGTCTCCACCACTCAAATTAGCACCATTAAAATAAGCCTTAGTAAGATCGGCTCCTTGTAAGTTTGCCATACTCAGATCGCATCTTTCTAAACAAGTTTCTCTTAGGTGAGCTTTACCAATTCAAGGATGAAATGCAACACCTCAGGGCAACCGCACACGTTTCTGAATATTAGAGAACTTTCAGAAAGTAGTGAATTTGATCAATCACAGACCGAGAAAATCTCTTGTCTATCTTACTCCTTACAAAGTATTCTTTGCTTTATCAGATACCGTTGCATTTCATCCTTGAATTGGTGTTGCAACGGTAGTTTTGGGAAGTGCAACACAATCTTCGGGCATCCATGAAACATAGACTTGACTGTTAAAAGGAGGAGTCTTTTCGCCTTGATGATTAGAACTCACGAGGGTGACTTGGATGGGCGGTACATTTTCGCTTGCATGGAGGTCAACAACAAACTGAGAGTGATCGCCCAAATAAAGCACATTATTGAGTATGCCGCGATAGGTGTTGTAGGATTGATTGGGATATTCGGTAGAAAGTTTAATCTTTTCAGGACGGATGCTCACTACTGCTTCAGGAATGGGTAGCCAATGTCTTGGTTTGGCTGCGACGATCGCTAAACCAGTGGACGATCGCAACTCCACAAATGCCCCATCTTGCTCAATTACCCGACATTCAAATAAATTGGCTTCGCTTACAAAATCAGCAACAAAGGCTGAGGATGGGCAATCATAAACCTCAACAGGAGTGCCGATCTGCTCGATCCTGCCTTGATTCATCACTGCAATTCTAGAGGAGATCGCAGGGGCTTCACCTTGATCGTGAGTAATCATGATCAGGGAAACACCTAGGTCATATTGAATTAAAAAAGCCGCATCTGCATCTAATTTAGCAGAAATTAACTGTGCTCTATTTAAGTTCGCTCCACTTAAATTGGCATTGATAAGGATAGCATCACTTAAAATCGTGTCTTCTAAATTACTATTACTTAAATTAGCATTGCTCAGGATTGCATTACTAAAATCAGCATTTTTGAGATTTGTATGACTCAAATTGGCATTGCTTAAATTAGCATGAATGAGAACGGCATCAGTCAAGTTGGCATAGCTCAAATTAGATTGATTGATCGTGGCATTACTCAGATCACATTCTTGTAAATTGGAATTACTGAAATTAGCTGTACTGAGCTTAGCATCCGACAAATTCGCATTACTAAGATCAGCAAATTCCAAATTAGCATTAGTCAAATCGCTACGCCTCAAATCTGCGTTTGCAAGATTGACATTACTCAAAATCGCATTACTGAGATGAGTCTCACTCAAATCCGCATTTCTTAACTCACTTGCATCTAAATCTGCACCACTCAAATTAGCGCCTTTAAAGGAAGCCTCTGTAAGATCGGCTCCATTTAGATTAGCTAAACTCAAATCACATCTCTGTAAACAAGCTTGGCGCAAGTGAGTCTTGATTAAATGAGCACCACTAACTTTTGCATCCTTAAGATTAGCTTTGTATAAATCTGCTTCTCGCAAATTAGCTTTAGCTAGGTCAGAGTTGCTCAAATTAGCGCCCAACAAATTTGCATTGCTAAGGTTTGTCCAACGTAGATTTACCCCACTTAAATCTGCTGCACGGAGATTAGCCCTTCTCAAGTTAAACCCACTCAGATTGGGAATAATTTCAGGATTTTCACGTCGCCATAGATTCCAGTACACTACCCCCTGCTTCAGTATAGCCAGATGTTCTGAATTCCCCATTTTTCGATTTCCCCGTGATGTCACTAGTTTTATGTAAGCTTTCATATGCTCCTTTCGCTGTCCCTTTGCTAGCACTATTGTTAGAAAATGCATCCGCCATCGATCCAGATTGATCGATGAGAAATAGGAAACAACTAGGTTGTCGGCGACTGATTTCTGCTGAGTAAGGCATATTAAACCTACCCGATTCCTTATTTTATGTTATGTCTCAAGAATTAATTTCAGTCTAGCAAAGGTAAGCCCAATAACAAGCTTCCTGATAGAAATTCAGCTATTTAACTTAAGCGATTAGAAACTTTGGTAAATTGCAAAGCAAATATTCTGCCGATGACTCAGCATTATGGCGTTTGTTTCTACTCTATTAGTTGTTATCATATTTAGAATGGGTGGTATTAAGCAACGCCCATTCTAAATATGCTTAATATAATTTTTAACTTATGCAATCTATTAATCTCAAAAAGATACTACTCAAAAGCGAAATATTATCCTTACTGAGAGGATTAGTTAATCAACTTAGTTATCCGATTGTAATTCAAGATCAAAAAGGGAAAGTTTTAGTTGAAAATTTGGGAATGGATGCAGCCACTATTATTGATGCTAACAGCACAGAAAGCAGTGAGAACCCAGCTATAAAAGAGGGTTTAAATCAGCAATTCTCATTATAAAAGTTGGTTTCATAATGAGAATTGCTCCCGTGATGTAGTTCCATAATTTTTCGATTTTTGAGTTTTATGAAGAACGAAAATCTCTAGATGACGATTTAGATTGATTTAAGATAGCTTATATTCCCACTAATAGGGCTTTGCCAAAACAAGAAAAAGTCGGTTGTTTATAATGATTTTTCAGCGCATTAAGGACAAAATTTTAGATTTCACTAATAAACCTCTTGCAGAACTTTTTTCATGATAGGGTTATGAGCTGATTTATTTTAGCTGCAACCACATCAATAGCAGTAGATTGAGGCTCTAAAACCACGATTTCTTAGATATAGATTTGACTATTTATCTTATCACGTTTTGAGTTCTGCACAGGTATTTAATAAGCGATCGCCCAAGGCAACCGCATAAAAAAATTGAAATCCTTAACTATCAGGCTGTTTAGAAATTAGTAAGTACAAATACTTAGGATTGAAATCCTTGCTGTGTAAGCTGTCTATTTTTTATGCGGTTGCCCTGAGCGATCGCCTTTTCAAAATCAGTCAAGAGCGATCGCTTATTAGTAAACAATCTTTCTCTTTGAGAAATTCCTATGAGATTGATGGTAACTACTAATTTGCAAGGTTTAAACCAAGCCTGTAGCTAGCAATAACCTTATTTCACGATAGTTTACAATTTGCCACGTAATCAGTCTAGAGGTTTAGGATACAAAAAGGGAATGTGGCAAAATTTCTAACTAGATAATATTGATTTTTTATTTTTTATTTTTTAAGATATAGCTTCTTTTAGAAACCATTTAAGAATTGTAGTTTTTGCCCCCTAGCCCCCCAATTCTGGGGGGAACCAGATTTAAGCCCCCCAGAATTGGGGGATTTAGGGGGCTAGACATCTAGGATTTAAGTGAAATCCTAAATGTTATTTAATTCTTAAATGGGTTCTTAAATGCTTTCTAAGCGAAACTTTTTTCCCTTTAATCTACTCAATGCCTATCCTAATCTACGTCGGTTCCTACGTAGTGACTGGTTTCCCGATCGCCTTAACTATGGATTTACATTCACTTTTTTTGCGATCGTCGTTGCCATGCTGTTTTTAGCTCCTCAAACTCGCGATCAAAATATTGCGCTTAACTTTTTTTGGGCATGGTGGTGGCCATTAATTTTAATTAGCTTTCCCTTTGTGGGAAGACTATGGTGTTCTATTTGTCCATTTATGATTTATGGTGAGGTAGTGCAGAAGCTCTCTCTATGGCTATTTCCTCGCCAGCTTAAACATTGGAATCGAGATGTTTCTGAACGTTGGGGTGGATGGTTCTTATTCGGTCTATTTGTGCTGATCTACTTATGGGAAGAGCTTTGGGATTTACAAAATACTGCCTATCTTTCTGCATATTTATTGCTGCTAATTACGGCAGGAGCGATGATCTGTTCGCTGATTTTTGAACGCAGGTACTGGTGTCGCTATCTCTGCCCAATTGGAGGTATGAATGGACTATTTGCAAAACTATCAATGACGGAATTACGCGCTCAACAAGGAACTTGTTCGGCTGAATGTACGACCTATCAATGCTATAAAGGCGGCGTGAAAAAAGGCGAAGGGCTAGAGACAAATGGATGTCCGCTTTATTCCCATCCTGCTCAACTACAAGATAATCGAGACTGTGTGCTATGTATGACTTGCCTCAAGGCTTGCCCTCACAGGTCTGTAGAGTTTAATCTTCGTCCTCCCGCAATTGAATTATGGACAACCCATGTACCACGCACCTATGAAGTTGCTTTGCTCTTGTTACTGCTTGGCGGTGCATTTTTGCATCGCTTACCAGAAATCACCTCGTTTTTTGGGTTGCCGACTATTACGGAAGCATTCTTTCCCCATCTGGCAGTATCTCTACTCATTCTGATTATCTCTGCGGCAATTCCCTTAGTTACTTATGGGATCATGCGATCGCTCTACTTTCTCACAATTGTCTGGAGAAAGAATTGCGAAGACAATCAGCTTCCTTTTAGTATTACAGCCTGTAAACCTAGACCATTTATCCAGCTCGCCTATGGATATTTGCCTTTAGTTCTAGGCGCAAATCTAGCGCATTATTTACGTCTATTTCTCCAAGAAGCTGGTCGGGTATTGCCAGTTACTTGGGCGACTTTTGGTCTGGATGGTTCGACATTGCCAATTTTTATTGCTCATCCTGCGGTAATTTCCTTTTTGCAAGGAACCACATTAATTTTCTCTGTGCTTTTGACATGGGTGCTAACGCAAAAGATTGCCAGACAGCCTTGGCGATCGCTGATACCTCAACATTTGAGTGCGGTTATTTTAGCGATCGCTTTGTGGATAGTTATAGTTGTTCCTACGTAAAACACAACATAAAAAGATGAGAGATGGTGCAAAGCACCATCTCTCATCTTTTTATGTTGCAATCATCTGATCGTATAGTTGAGCCGTTTTTTCGAGCATGATTTCGCTTGAGAAAAGTTGACGATAGCGACTATAACCATCTTTTGCAAAGCGATCGCGTAGATCTTGATCTGCAATTAGTTCGGCAAGCTTAGCAGCCAAACTGTCAGGATCGCGAGGCATCACGATAAAACCTGTTTGGCGATCGCTTACTTGTTCTGCAAGTCCACCTACACAAGTAACAACTACAGGCTTTGATTGCGACATGGCTTCAGCACAGACAAGTCCGAACGGTTCTTGAAGAGAAGGCAATACAAAAATGTCAAATAGTTGCATCAAGTTCGGTAAACCATCAAGATAGCCCGTGAAAATCACGCGATCGCCTATACCTAAATCTTGAGCTTCTTGTTTAAGAGAAGCTTCTAAATCACCATTACCTGCAATTACTAAACGCAGGTTTTCTCCTTGCAATTTTGCAAAAGCCTGAAGTAAATAGGTTAGCCCTTTTGCCTCATCTAGTCGGGCTGCTGTCCCAAGAATAATTTGATTAGCAGGGTCTAGTTGAAATTTCTTGGTGAGTTCTAATGATTTATCAGAATCGAGAATTGGCTCTTTGACTCCGTTGTAAATCAAATGGAGCTTTTCTTCACTTATTCCCAATTCCCGTAAAAGATTATATTCAGCTTCACAAACACAAATTACGCGATCGGCAAACCAATTGCTAAACCAGCATGACATTTGATAACTAAATCTTGCCCCTAGTCCATGAAAGCCATGTACAGTATAGAGAATAGGGACTTTCTTTAAAGCTAAATATACAGCTAGCATTAATTCGTGAGCGCCGTGAACATGCACAAGATCGATCTCCTGTTCTCTTTGAATTTCCTTGATTCTTGTGATCAGTTCTGGAAAGCCTTTAAATACATTAATCTCCCACTTTGTGTATTCACGCTGCAAAATTGGTAAAGCTCGAAATTTGGGTGCACCTTTGCCATCTGGGGCTAATAACGATATTTTGTAGCGATCTCGGAGTCCATCAATGAGGCTAAGGGCTTGTTTTTCTGTGCCACCTTGATTCAGGTATGGCAGAATGAATAAAATGTGTTTTTTCACTGTATATGACAATTACTTTTTGCTATGCTGTCAGCAAATTGAGTTTAGTTATAGCAGTTATAATTGAGACAAGTCAAAACCCCAAAGATAGAGGTGTGGCAATGGTGCAAGCATTAGTTAACTGCGATCGCATGACTTTTGAAGAGTTTATCGATTGGTATCCCGAAGATGGTAGACGCTATGAGCTATATAGAGGAACAGTTAGAGAAATTATGACCACGGGTACACATGAAGATACTAGCGGTTTTTTTGTTGCCGAATTAAATTTTGAAATTCGGAGATGTAGCTTACCATTCTCAATTCCTAGAGCCTGTCTATTAAAACCAGAAATGGCTGAGACAGGTTTTATTCCTGACGTGGTGGTCTTCGATCGGCGGGAATTGGTAAATGAACCTCTTTGGCAGAAGTCTTCAGTAATTCAAAATGGAAAGACTGTGCCTCTGGTTATTGAGGTGGTGAGTACCAATTGGCGCAATGACTATGCGGTGAAGTTGACAGAATATGAGGCAATGGGAATTGCCGAATATTGGATTGTGGACTATTTAGCTTTAGGAGCAGTGCGTCATATTGGTAAACCGAAGCAGCCAACGGTGACAGTTTGCAAATTAATCGAAGGAGAGTATCAGCTATTTCTATTTACTGCTGGTCAAAGGATTGAATCGGATATTTTCCCCAAGCTAAATTTGATGTCTGATACGATTTTTCAAGCTGCTATTGAGGTTGCAGAATAAGCCTTGCTGAAGGTTTTCACACTATCCTAGACTTAATGGCATTTCGAGAGAATGCTCCAACAAAAATTCCCGATCGCATAACACCTTCTTGGTCGCTCCATCATAGACAATTTTACCCTCACTCAAGACGACAGTGCGATCGCATAGCTCTAGAACTAAGTCCAAATCGTGAGTAGCAATTAATTGAGTTTCGGGCAAAGTATGCAAAAGCTGGATTAGCTGACGGCGCGATCGTGGATCGAGCTGGGCAGATGGCTCATCAAATACTAAGACCTGCGGCTGCATCGCTAAAACCCCTGCGATCGCAACTCTTTTCTTTTCACCACCAGAAAGATTATGAGACAGCCTCTCTCGATATTTTGCAACATCTAGCCCAACTGCCACCAAAGCCTCTGCTACTCTTTCTTTCAGATCATCGCCTCGGATTCCTTGATTCATCACACCAAAAGACACATCTTCCCAAACCGTTGGCATAAATAATTGATCATCTGGATTTTGAAATACCAATCCAACGAAATTCCGAATTGCTGTGAAATTGTCGGACTTGACTAGCATCTCACCGACCACTATTTCGCCATGCTGTGGCACGAGAATGCCATTCAGATGCAAAAGTAATGTTGACTTTCCAGAACCATTGGCTCCAATGAGTCCCACCCTCTCGGTTGCGGCGATCTGAAGATTGATCCCTTTTAGAGCCTGAATACCATCAGGATAGCAATAACTAAGATTCTCAATAGAAATAGGATTGTGATGCAAAGCGATTTAACTAATAAAAACTTGACCGACTATAATCAAAATCATAACGCAACCAATTGCTATGCGATCGCTCCATGTGCTCGTAACTGATTCGAGCATGACTGGAGTACCTTGATAGCCGCGTGCTAACATCGCCTGATAAATGCGATCGCCGCGATCGTAGGTACGGATAAACAGAACTCCCAACATATTGCCTAGTACTTGCCTTTGCCAAGGTCGATCATGACGTTGATGGCTGTAGAGATTTTGTGGCGCAAAATTGCGGGCAGTTGCCGCACGATGCATTGCATTAAATTCGTTAGTTAAGACTCCAATGTAGCGATACATCGAGGCGAGAATGCTCACTAGCAGCGGTGGCATTTTGAGAGTAACTAGAGCTTGGAGTAATAATGGAATGGAAGTACTGAGGGTGAGAATATTTAATAGCAGTAAAGATAAAAATGCTTTGATGCTTACGCTTCCTAAAATCATTAATCCATTAGTAGTTATTTGCAACCATCCCCATTGCCAAAGTATCTGTCCACCACCACGGAAGAGAGTTCCCAATAGAATCACGCTAATAAAAGCTAACTCGATCGCCATACGTTTGGCTAGAAGGCCTAAATCAACTTTACTCCAGTAGAGAATTGGCAAAACAGTAACTCCATATAATGCCCAAGTCCACCATCTGCCCATTGGAGTTAGGGCGATCGCAAATACCAATAGAAATATGCAGATCAAGCGTGTATGTATAGCTAAGCGATTCCATAAATTTAAGCGATCGCTCTGTGTTTGACATAGGCGATCATTTGACTCAATGAGATGAATATGTAGAAGCATAGATTTAGTTTTATAGAAGCAGACTAAAGGATACTTCTAAGCAACCTGTTTCAACTGGTTTGAGCTTTTAGCCCGCACTTGAGTGCAGGGCTTCTTCTATTTCTGTTTTGGTTCAGATTTACGTACTGTGAGTTTGCCAACTCCCCATGCTAAGCCAAATACAACTAATGTTCCTGTAATTCCCGCTAATGCAGTTGATGCTTTCTGATCGGGAACTGACTTGACAGAATATTCATCAAAAATATTGGCAAAGGGAAGTTGTTTTGTTAGTGATTTCTCAGTAGCTTTTTCTTCAAATTTTAGATCTTGAGAAACTCGATCTAATCCATCTGGATCTTTGCTAGCAAAGGGTGAGATGAATGCAGCAATACTTAGTGCTAGAGCTAGTCCTGAGAATAGAAAAATACGGTTTTTATGCATTTGTTTATGGCTTTTATGGCAACCTAAAAATGATCTGATTCAGTTTGTTTAATTGCTGATAGAGGAGCATCATAAATTAGCTCAGGGCGAGTCTTCCAGATAAAACTAGTTACGGCAAGAGTAATAAATGCTTCGCCAATGCCGATCATGAAATGCCAAGAGAGCATAGCGGTCATTCCTAAAGCCAAGGGAACGGTGTCTGAAAGCGCCAACATTACCGCACAAACTGCCGCCGCTACGACTACACTTGTCCATGAAGCGATCGCAGTGCCAACACTCATGCCTAACCAAGTATTGCGCCCAATCAAAAATCTAATCACTCGATAGAGATAATAACCACCAAAGGTTCCAATTAATCCCATAATCGTGATGTTTGCGCCTAGAGCCGTCAGTCCACCATCCTGAAACATGACAGACTGTACGATGAAGACCACTGACATTACTAACGAACCTGCCCAAGGACCAAGTAAGATCCCCGCAAGAGTACCACCCATCAAATGTCCAGATGTACCACCCACAATTGGGAAATTAATCATCTGTGCGGCAAATATAAAAGCAGCACTCACTCCCATGAGCGGAACGGTACGTTCTTTATATTCTGACTGAACTCGATTAAGAGAGAGGGCAATTAAGGCGATCGCAATGCTCCCTGTGACTAAACTTACAGGTAAACTCAGATACCCATCGGGAATATGCATCGCCAAATGGACTGGGAAAGAAAACATCAATGCCTCATGTGTATTTGAAAAATTATAATAACGATATTTTGCCAGTTTGGCATCCAAAATAACAGAAGATTAATAAAGCGATTTGCCGTAGGCAAAACAAAAAATCAATACAAGTTGCCTAGCTAACTGCTACTTGAAAGGGTGCAACGCGCCAGAGTTGTTCTAACTTTGCCGCAGGCATTGTCAAATAAAGAATATCTCCTGCGCTTAGTGAAGCCTCTAATAAACTCCATCCATGAATTGTTTGGCAAGAAGTTTCAATATAAAGCGGGACAAAATCCGCAGTCATTGATGCTTCACACACAGGCTTACCGCAGAATGGATGATTGGGAGTAATCATCGTTGCGATCGCGACCCAGAGACTATCAGCGACAATACCATTGCCGAGAATACGTCCACCTAATGCCGAGGATGCAAAGGCTGGAGCCGCAATTTCGGGAGGACTGAGAACTGACTCAAAATCAAATACTTCCTGTGCCATGCTGGCGTAGTAGGGATCATCGTAGCGCACCACCACCCGACATCGGGGCGCAATGCCCTTAGCATTGAGAGCAATTTCGAGATTGGCTGTGTCATTACTTGTGACCGCAAGTACACTTTCCGCCTTTTCGAGATTGGCAGCTTTGAGCGTAGTTGGCAGGCTCGCATCACCGTGAAGGACAGGAATACCATTCGCTCGCACGGTATCTAAAAAGCGATTATTGAGGTCGCGTTCTATCACCAAAACTTCGTAGCCATAGCTGACTAGTTGCAATGCTGTCTGCACGCCAACACTACCTAAACCACAAACCACAATATGATTGCGTTGTGGTACTCGCGCTGCATCCCAAAAGTTTCTCAGTCTGGAGCCGAGAATAAAATCATTTAAGATTGCATAAAAAATCCCCACTACCGCCGTACCAACCAGCATCATTACAATCGTAAAGACTTTGATGCTATCAGCAGAATGTTCCACAACCATCTCGTTGCCGCCTGCTCCTGTAATCATGCCCACCGAGAAATAGAGCGCATCTACTAACGAAACTTTCATCTGGAAACTGGTATATACCACCGTTGCCGAAAAAATTGTCAGTAATAAGGCGATCGCGGTAAATAACACGGCTCTTCCATGTACATGAAAGTGACGAACGCTCATAAATAGCTTTGATATTTTCTGCAAGATCGGACGTGATGCTGTGCGCACACTGGGTTGCGTACCAAGTAATAGGCGATCGCCTCTTTGTAATGTACGACCATTGAGAACGGCACTAACTAGATCGACTTTGCTTTCGTCGTAGGGCAAGTAATAGATCAACATGCGAGTGCGATCTTCCCAAAATCCTGATAGTGGTTTGCCTAGCCAAGGATGACGATCGTCGATATATTCTTCATGAATTGGCCAAGTCTGATTAAATAGGCGCAATTGCCCGATCGCTTCACTACCCATTGCACTAAAAGCAAATACTGGCGCAGCTAGGGCTGCCACACTCATGGTCAAGTGGTTGGGCAGAGTTAAGTCGAGACGCACGCCCAAGCTGGAGTTAAACAAGCGATTAATAATCCTGACATGGGGATTAAGTACTCGCGCTTGCATTAAAATTGTGAGGTTGCGGGTTTCATCGGCTCCCGCCAAAATCAAGGTTTGCGCGTCTCTAATTCCTGCGGCAATCAAAGTATCCGCCGCCGCCAGATCGCCAATCACAATTTCGGCATCGGGATGATGTATTGGGCGATCGTGAATACCTACCACAAGACAGCCTTGCTGCCTCAGTAGGCTCAAAATCTTATAACCTGTTCGGTCTAAACCACAGATGATAATGCGGGGTTTCATTGCTTATGCGCGATCGCGATCGCTACCCATAGAACTATCGTAACTATTGTGAGCTATAGATGACATTGTGACTGTAGCTGACAGCACGAATCAATCCCAAATTTGTAAGGTTGCGTCCCTGCGGGACGCAACCTTACAAATTTGGGTAATTTATGGTAAAAAGATTCGCTTTGTGCCTCGATAATTATCAACATCAAGCGCAATTTCAATCAGCTTTTCAACACAGCGATTTCGATATTCAGACTCATTTAGTAGTCGATCAGCATTGCTAATTGTGATTACAGGCAATGATTCTGAAGTGTTTTCCTCACGCATGACTTGCTCTAAAGAATCCTTACCTTTCATACTGCGATTTGCAGTAAGTAGAATCATCTGATTTTTTTGAGCTAATCGCCACACAACCCTATCATTGCTATCAATTGGTAAATTGATTTCTGTAAATGTGACAAATTGAATCGGAATAATATCAAGCCAGCCTTGGCTGGCGATCGCACCAAAGAATACTAAAGCATGACCTTTGAGATTGTGATCAACTAAGAAAATCATACTTTGGCTTCACGGCTTGCTTTTAAAGCGCGTAGTTTTGACCAAGCTGCTTCAGTTCCAGGCTTCGGTGGTAATGTTGCAATTCGATTCATTCGTTCACGATTTTGCTCTTCGTAGTATTGCCGCAGTTCCTCAGTTTCTCTAAGAACTCGTTGATACTCTAGTTCAACTTCTGTGCGATTTTTGTCAATATAAGCTAAAGCAATTTCAATTTGCTCTTCTGTTAGATCGAATAATCCTTGAATAAATTTACGCGGGTATTGAGTCGTTACATAGTCCATTACATCGTAAAGAGTGATTCGCGTACCAGAGATAGTAAGTCCGCGCTCTGTGCGGATGATTTCAGGTTGTTGAATTGGTGATGCAACCATATTGAAACCTATTGGCTTTTATCTTTGCTTGATAGCTATCCTGAATTATAACTTAAGTAGCAAACCCAAACCCGTAAGGCTACGCAGGGGCGTAACCTTACGGGTTTGGGTAATTCCAAGTTTTCGCCCAATCATTACTTTAATCCTATGTGCCAATGAGTCTGAAAATATGTCAAATTAAAGGATATCACCATAGTTAAAAACTACCTCGATAAACGAAGTTTAAATTAATGACATTAAAAGTTGGAATTTTAGGATTTGGCGGATTAGGTCAGGCGGCGGCAAAGTTGCTCAGCGCCAAGCAAGAAATGCAGTTGGTCGTAGCCGCCGATAAGGAAGGCTTTGCATACGATCGCAATGGACTCAACGCCGCAGATGCGATCGCTGCCTATCATAGTAAAGGTTCGCTCGGTTATCTCGAATCATCGGGCATCTTGACCCAAGATAGTATTGCTGAGGCGATCGCTACAGCCAAGGATGTAGATGGATATTTCTTGGCATTGCCAAATCTACCCAATACTTTCATGGCAAGTGTTGCCAAGCAATTTATTGCTTCAGGTTGGAAGGGTGTGCTAGTTGATGCGATCAAGCGCACTAGTGCCGTTGAGCAGATGATTGCTCTTGCTCCTGAACTTTCGGCAGCAGGAATTACTTATATGTCTGGTTGTGGCGCGACTCCAGGGTTGTTGACTGCGGCGGCGGCGATCGCAGCTCAGAGCTTTGCGGAAGTACATAAGGTCGAGATTACTTTTGGGGTTGGCATTGCGAATTGGAATGCCTATCGCGCTACGATTCGTGAAGATATTGCGCATATGTCGGGCTATACGGTGGATATGGCTCAGGCGATGACTGATGCGGAAGTGGAAGCTCTGCTGGAAAAGACTAATGGTCTAATCACGTTGGAAAATATGGAACATGCTGATGACATCATGTTGGAGCGTGTGGGTATTTGCGATCGCGATCGGGTGACTGTGGGTGGTGTAGTCGATACGCGCAATCCGAAGAAGCCTCTGAGCACGAATATGAAGCTGACAGGTCGTACTTTTGAGGGCAAGATTTCGACGCATACTTTCACGCTTGGCGATGAGACGAGTATGGCGGCAAATGTGTGTGGACCAGCGTTTGGCTATCTCAAGGCTGGGAAGCAGTTCCATCAACGCGGTATTTATGGGTTGATGACTGCGGCTGAGGTAATGCCTGCATTTGTCCGCTAAGTTTCTATTGGGAACTTAGAATCTGTAGGGTGTGTTAGCGAAAGCGTAACGCACCCTATGCAAGGAATTTTGACTTCTTTAAAATGCCCAGATCCGCGATTTTTTTTGTGATTAGTAGAAGTGATCTGCGATCGTAAAGAAAAAGTCGGAGTTCTCAATCTCTAACCTTCAAGAAAACCTTTGACAGTGGCAATTACAACTTTTGCAACAGGATGATTGATGGCTTCTTCAAGTGTGGTAACGCTGCCTTCTTTGAGAGCATTGACTATTTTTTGCTGAAGTGTGGAATCACTTTTGATGACTTTGAGAGCTTCATTTTTTATAGAATTTTGTCCCTTTTCGGTGTTGGGATTGTACTCTTCAGAAAGCTGATCAAGTAGCTCTTTGATTTCTTTGGCGGCTTGGGCAAGATTGGGAGAATAGTTGTTCTGTGTGCCGATGTTGTCACCTGCAACAGTTATATTGCCTGTGTTAACTTGTCCGACTGAGTTGTGGAAGTTTAAAGTGGTTTCAGAATTGCTCATAGTTTGCTCTTGGTTTTGATTAACGTAAATGTTAACAGATGCTGAATTTGATAGCTGTTTACCCAACCGTTTATCTTCATCCTCAAATTCGTTGACTAATGTTGATCTTTGACCAATATCATCGATTAAGCCTAATACATTGACAGATTCATAGCTAATGTCACATTCAACGGTGTATTTGCGGTTTGCGTAGCGGCGTTTGAGGTTGGTGAATTCGTAGAAATGGGGATTTTGACTGCCTCCGCAGGTGTTGCAGTTACAGGGGATGAGCTTTTGGTATTTGTCGGCGAGGCGTTTGTAGGAGTTGTGGATTTTGTCGAGTTCGTGGGTGACGATGGTTAACAGGTCGCGCTTGTTTCTGCCAGAGACACGGATCTTGATTTCGCGTTTGCCGTAGTTTTCGATGACTTCGGCGCGGGTGTTGGCATATTCGCGCTTATGGATGATTACGCCGCTACGCCAGACATTTTGGGCTTCGATGTTTTCGTGTATGGCGACGATGAACTGACGCACGATCCCTTTGGGCATGAAGTCATAGGTATAGCGGAGGATCAGGTTTTCGGATTCATCCCAAGCGTATTCAGGTTGGTTTTCGGTGAGGAGTTGAGGGGCGATGTAACTGCCTTTTTCTTGCGGGATTTCGTAGCAGAGTTGAAACTTTTTCATTAGTTCCAGTAAGCCGCTATGCATTCCTGTATATTCGTCAGCGCTCCAAATTTGGGCAAGTTCTTTGTTACTGAAGCGCCCAAAGTTACGGATTACTTGGGGATTGTCGAGAACGGCATAGGCGGCATCGGTTCCCCATTTGGGTTTGAGGATGACGATTTGATAGAGGGGCGACATTTCATCGTCTTGGAAGTGGAGACAGATGCCGAGGTCATGGAGATATTCGCTCAGTTGCAATGCGTTTTCGCGCTCTTTAAAACCATTGTCTTTGCAGATTTGCAGATATTCACTGAGGTTGATATAGTTGCGGCGATCGCTCTCTAGGGCATGGCGGACTTTGACCCATGTTTTGGGGAGGGTTTGACCAATGTGGGGGAGTTGGCTGAGGTGATATTTACAAGCTGTCAGGATAGCTTCAAAGTTGCGGTTGTTAGCAAGATTTGTGGCGATATCATCTTTAAGATTCTTAAATTCACTACGAAAATTGCTGTTAATTTCTCGTTGACGATCTTGTTTTTCGTTTTTGATAATTAAGATCGGGCTGTTATCGCTGAGAAGTTCGATGACGTTGAGCCAATAGTAGAAGTCGGTGTCTTCTTTACGGGTATCGGCAACGAGTAGATAGAGAGAGCGCTTGGTGAGGAAATATTGATGGGTGGAGTGATAGATTTCTTGTCCGCCGAAGTCCCAGATATTGACATTAAATTGATTGCCGTCGTTGCGAGGAAATGACCAAGGTAAGACTTCGATGCCTTTGGTGCTGTCTTCTTCGCAGAGTTGGTAATTGGAGTTAATGATTTTATTAGCTAGGGAGGTTTTGCCTGCGCCGCCTTCACCGACAATTAGGAGTTTTGCTTCATAGAGATAGTCTACGCCTTCGGTTTCTATTTGTTTGAAATATGTGCGAATGGCTTCGATACCGTTTTCAATTACTTCTAAAGGTGGTTCTGTGATCGGATTATTAAATAATCGTAGATCAGAAAGAGTCGGCAATTTTGCGATTGCTTCTGGTATCTCTTTGATCGTGTTATTGTTTAAGTTAAGAACTTGAAGATTATTCAATCTTAAAATCGAATCTGGAATTTTGCTTAGACCTATATTGCGTAGATGAAGCGCTTGAAGATGTCTCAACTGCGTGATCACTTCTGGCATCTTTTTTATTGGATTATTGGTGAGAATCAGGGATTGCAAGTTGGTCAGATGTGAGATTTCTTGTGGGATATAGTTTATTCGGTTATATCCTAAATTAAGAGATTTAAGATTTGTTAGCTGATTGATTGCTTCTGGTATGGTATTTAAACTGTTTTCCCAAAGGTTAAGAAATTGAAGATTAGTTAACTGTGTAATAGAGTTTGGAATATCTGTTATTTTGTTATTACCCAAATTTAGTGATTGAAGATTAACCAAATGGGATATCTCTTTTGGTATTTCGCTTATCTGATTGTCATTTAGGATAAGAGATTGAAGATTAATTAATTTTGCAATTGTTACTGGTATTTCGCTTATCTGGTTTTTACTGAGAACAAGAAGTTTGAGATTGGTTAACTCCATAATCGCTTCAGGAAAAATGCTTAGTCTGTTAGAAGCTATAGTAAGAATTTCTAAATTAACGCGATGTGCAACTAAGAAACCGCAAAAAAACCTCACAGCCGAAAGTGTTAGAAAATAGGACTAACGCGCGCGATTAGCGGTGAGAATTATGTTTTCTATGGAATATTTTATCATTGCGGTATTT
>JBIKYZ010000318.1:0-5398 GCA_044354985.1 Pseudanabaena sp.
TTCACAAGAAGTATTTGTATCTGTATGTAGCCATGTTCGAGTGGGCTTACAATCTACGTTGGATTGATTTTGACTTCCTGCGTCGTCTTCTTTTTCCTCCTTCCACCTATTTACCTACATGAGCGAAAAGTTTTTTAAGCCCGTCACCAATGCGAGACTTTGAAATCGCACTGGGGCAGTATATCCTCTATCGAAATTTAATCCAGTTAACTGCTCCTGAATACAGTCTCTATCTTGCGATCAAGGAAAGCAGTTATCAAAATTTTTTCCTAAGAGATTCAATTCAAGATCTGACACGGATAAATTCAATTAAGTTGTTGGTTATTAATACAATGCAGGAGGAAGTTTTACAATGGATAGACTAGACAAATATCGCATTGCTATCAAGAAAATTTTGACTGAATATCATAGCTGGGCTTCTAACTCTAATATTAGAGATAGAGAGAATTGTCTAGTTTTTGATGATGTTCACAATCAATATTTTTGGTTTTTAATGGGTTGGCAAGGGCAGAGGAAATATAGGAATATTCAGGTACATATCCGTATTAAGAATCAAAAGATTTATATTGAAGAGGATTGGACTGAGGAGGGGATTGCTAATGAGTTGTTAACGGAAGGTATTCCTAAGTCTGATATTGTTTTGGCTTTTCATGATCCTGAGACTCGGAAGCTAACGGAGTTTGCTGTAGCTTAACTGTTGGATAAGATGTAAAATGATTAATACAGTTTGCTAAAACGTTATGAGGATTGACATCTGTGATCGTCAAAGAGTTAGAACAGCAACTTCTCGCCCTTAGACCTAGTGACAAGGTGCAGGTGATCCAGTTACTTGCTCAAAGTTTGGGTAGTAATTGGCAGGGAATTGAGAAAACACCTAAAGTTTGTGGTGGTCAGGCTTGCATTGCGAATACAAGAATTCCTGTTTGGGTGCTGGTAGAGGCTCGCCGTTTGGGATATAGCGATCTTGATTTATTGACAAGCTATCCAACGATTACGGCTACGGATTTAGCGAATGCTTGGGTATATGCGGCGGCTCATAGGGATGAGATTGATTTGGTCATCGAGGAGAATGAGGCGGCTTAGGAGATGGTACGGTTTTATGCGGATGAGCAGTTTCCATTTCAAGTTGTGGAATTATTGAGAAATCTTGGTTATGATGTTTTGACGGTGCAAGAAGCGGGAAATGCTAATCAACGGATACCTGATGATCAGGTGTTGATGTTTGCGATAAGTCAAGAGCGCTCAATTTTGACTATCAATAGAATTGACTTCATTCGTTTGCATCGTCATGATGATAATCATTTCGGGATTGTTGTATGTACAAATAATCGTAATTGGGAACAGTTCGCTGAAAGGATCGATTGGACGGTGAGAGCAGAGGAGTCGTTACAAGGAAAGTTGATTCGGGTGGTACGTCCGTCTGTTTAAATTAGCGATCGCGCTTATTCATTTCACGGGTAAAATCGCTTGATTGCTTGCTGACAGGTTTATGAATATAGCGATCGCATTGTCGCCAGATTCGCTTATCATGCAACGGCAAATCCTGTATATTGTCGAACTTTTGGGTGACGAAATCCAAGGACAATATCATTCTTAGATACACCTGCATCTATCAAGTCAGTTACTATACCTTCTTCCGTATCATCATACTGAATCCAGATTTTGTCATTGACTAAACTCAGATGAATAGGAGTACTGTGAAGGTATTGGTCATCGTTCCATCCAATGTCGAGAACTAGATATTGTCCACGCTCATCATCGAATAATACTTGAGATGTATAAGCATCAGGTATGGTAGAGCGATAGTCGGCGTGATTTTGGAGTACTTGTTGAATAATCTGACGATATTTTAATTGGGTATCCATTGGACAATTACCTCACTTTCATCATCAAAAACAATTAGCTTGATAATCTGATTTGTAAGTAGTATCTGCCCTAATTGTATCGTGAATATGCTGTTGAAGGTTAGGCGGGAGACTGCAAGATAGAGATCGCGCTCAATTTTTGTTTCGTTGAGAATTTGTCAATATAGGATGTACTGTCCTAAAGCTTGTTCTAAATCCTTAACATCAGACTGACCTACAAAGCTTTTTACTTCTACAACAATTTTTTGGATGCCTTTTTCAGCACTGATGAGACGTTCTGCTCCTAAGTCCGCAGATAAACGCTTTTTCCCAATTTGCAGTGGAAATGGATCGTGGGTAATTGTCCAGCCATCTTTTTCTAGGGCGGTTTTGACAGTATTGTGATAAATGTCTCTTGCTGGCACAAGTTAAAACTGTGAAGTTGTATGTGTCAGTATACGCGATCGCTTGATTGCTTGCTGATGTGCGTATGAGTATGGCGATCGCCTATTCATTTCATAGGTAAAATCGACTCTTGTTTGTTGACAGGTTTATGAGTATGGCGATCGCCTAGTCATCTGAATGATCGCGTGATTTTGGCTAACCTAGCCACTGAAAGTAATCATCAACGTAAAAATCTACTTTCTATCACAGGATCGCCTTTGTTGAAAATTTCTAGACTGTATAGATCATTTTTGGATCGGATCGAGCTATAATATTTCAGGGGAATCACAGCTTTATTTAATAAAGTTTAAGTTGTTTTTAGTAATACCAAATTTATGTTTGACAAAGATTTTTTTAATTGGATCGCCAAAAGTACGAACCATGTTGCTGGGGAAATTGTTAAAGGGACAGCCCATGTCGGCGGAGAGATCGTTAAAGGGACAATTCACGCTGGCGAAGAAATCGGTAAAGGAACTGTTCATGTCGCAAAGGAAGTTAGTAGAGAAACTTCTAATTTTTTTAGTGGCAATGAATCTACAGAATGGGATCTAACCAAACTTCCAGAAGATCAACGCCTCGCATTTTATGGGGCATTGCTTGCGATCGCCGCCGCCGATGGGCATTTTGACAAAGATGAAATGGACTTGATTTGTGGAGTCATGGATTTAGACGGGATGTCTGACTATGCCAAAGAGCAAATACAGGAATACATCATCGAACCACCCAATTTATTTGACTGTTTAAGAGTTCTAAGTGGCGCGGATGAAACATTGCGCTACGGAGTAATGATGAATATGGTTGATACAGCATGGGCTGACGACTATCTCGATCCAAAGGAAAGCAAAGCACTGGCATTTGCTCAGGTAGAACTCAACATTTCCGATGAACAGCGTCAAGCGATCGACAACTTTGTGAAGAAAATGCGAGAAATTCGCGCCCGTGGGCTTGATGATAATCAAGCGGCTGACGCAATCAAAACCGCAACCGCAGGTTTATCCGCCGTTGGTGTACCAATTGCTGCCGTATATCTCTCAGGCTCGGTAATTGGTTTAAGTGCCGCAGGAATTACATCAGGATTAGCAGCGATCGGTTTAGGCTTTGGCATGATTTCTGGAATTGGAGTTTTGGTCGGAGTTGGCACGGTTATCTTTATGGGCGCATCCCAAGTGCTGGATATCGGAGGAAAGCAAGAAAAAGAACGTCTCATGGCAGAACGAGAACGTAAAGCACAACTGGTGATTGCGAATTTGCAAGGGGCGCTTAATAAACTTATTGAGCGAGTTTCCAACTTACAAACAGTCGCGGCGGATGCTGAAGCCAATAAGGAAGCGATTCGAGTTTTGACAGAAAAAATGCGTTACCTTCAACAACTCGTTGCCAAGCGTAAACAAGCAAGCAATAATCCTGCATAACCGATGATTTCCGATAACCTTGTCATTGAATTAAGAGCGATTTTACAGGCGCAAAACCATCTGTTACAACGACTGAGTGACAGTGTCGGCGACATAGAAGCCAAGTTTGTCGATGTATCGCAACAGTCAAGCCAACTTCAAGACCTAGAGCAGATGATGGCAGAACTGGAAAACTCCATCGATTTTCTAGAAGATGAAGATCTTGCCGACTTCGATCCTGATGAGATTTATCAAATCTATGATCGCTATCAAAATGCTTTTAAACGGGACTTGCAAGCGATCGGGTTTACAGATTGGCAAAGCTTTGTGCAGCAATGCCAAATCTACGATCTACAAAATGGAATCGATCCACTTGCCCCTTATGAAGTATTCCTAACCGAAGCCGACTTACAGCTATTAGCCAATGAGAAAAAGTCCTATGATGCTCAGTTCGCATGGGACAAGTGGGACTATCTGTTTGTGGGCGCTAGTGGAATACTTGCTGCATTAACTGATGTTTTATTAGTGGGAACTCCGAAGACTAGTCCTCTAACTAAATGGCTCAAAGATTTCAATACAACAGCAAAAGTAGGTCAAACTGATTGGTTTTCGCAATGGGCTAGAGACTTGGAAAAAGCTTGTAAAGTCCCTTACGATGATCAGACTATGGCAGGAATGTCAGGCAGTACCCATCGATTTCAATCTCTTGGACATGATCCTGTTTTAGGTTTTGTCTTTGGTGTACTCGACATTATGCGAGGCACAGTGACGGGTTTCTCCTATGACAAGCTAAACAGTATTCATAGTTTTGCAACCCACACCGTATCAAGCGATGCCTCGATCAGTCTAATTGAAGCAATTCTCAAACAGCTTGGACATCTCATCTCGGACGTAGCAACCCCAATGGGTTTGCCTGCTCCTTTTATGACCCTAATACAAGGGCTTAATATTGGTAGCTTTGGGAATAAAGGGAGATCTGTCGGTGAAGTTGCCCGATGGATGTATTTAAATGGCTATGATTTGCGTCACTTTCTTGTAACTGGTATTACACCTGCGGTTGTAGAAATTGTGTTGAGAGCATACATTATGATTCGACATTATTCTGAACATGGCGAAATTAAATGCGATCTTGCCTCACACCCAAAATATAGATCGATGTTATTGATAGCTCATGGCATTGCTACAGCAGCTAATGCTGGCAAAGTTGTCTTAACGAAAAATCCATTGGCAGTCAATTATGCTGAATATATGGCTTTTGTTCGCTATCTGATTCCTAGTCTCAAATACTGGTTGTTTGATCAACAACATTTGCGCCTAGAACACATGGAAAAAATTAACGAGTCAGAATGGAATGACTTACTGGATAACAGCGATCGCTTATTAAGTGAGATCGCTAAGCAAAATTTTCCATTAATCTCGCTCTAAATGTCTATCCCATTTCGATCGGTGGCAGGTTTTGGGACTTAGATATGCGATCGCTGGTTGATTTATTTTTATGAAGGGCGATCGCTGTTTATGGGATGAATAGGCGATCGCTGTTTATGAGATGAATAGGCGATCGCTATATTGTGTAGAGATTGTGGATAAGTTATGATCTCATGTTACGCAGAAGCCTAAAAAGGTTTCAGAGACTGCCATTCCAAGTGAGATTGCTGCAAAGCCTTGATATATAATTTGGATTTGAGAGCGAAGTGATTGAGCTTAGAATTAAGTTTGAGA
>JBIKYZ010000092.1:0-17593 GCA_044354985.1 Pseudanabaena sp.
CTGATTTTGATGACCGTCTCATGTTGAATGCGGCTGGCTTATGGAACTTCTATTTAGATACTGCTTAAAAATGGATTGAAAGCTAAAATCTACTCTGTGCTGTACTTTTGTTTCCCAACAAATCTAACCAATGGGGCGATTTCAAGCAGCAGGTCTTTGGTATTTGTGCCAACTGGTAGAACTTTGGCTTTGGTTGGAGGGGATGTGAATTTGCAAGAGACAGGTTTGTTCGCAAATAGCGGACGAGTCGAACTGGGTAGCGTTGCTGGTAATGGATTTGTGGCGATCGCGCAAACGGCTAACAACTTAATCTTAAATTATAATCAGGTCTCTAATTTTGGCAATATCAGTCTAGATCAGTCTGCTATAAATGTTAGTGGGTCTAATTTTGACGGAAATATTCAGCTGCAAGGGAGACAAGTAACTCTTGATAATAGCTCAGTCTTGGGAGCTATATTATTTAGTAGCGGCAATGGCGGGGAGATATTTGTCCGCGCTACAGAATTTTTATCGGTAAGAGATAGTACAGTGTTTTCTTTGGCTGTCACTCCATTTTTGCCAGGGAACGGCAGCAATATTATCATCAATACTAATAACTTACTACTTGATGGAGGGCAGTTGCTAACCGATAGTGACTTTAATAGCATTGGGAATGCCGGCAACATAGAGATTACAGCAAAAAACGTTAGCTTAGTTTCTAATGATTCGTTGAGCAGGCGTTCGATAATTAGTAGTGGGGGAATAATTAATTTCGCAGGAAATTCAGGAGATATAAAAATTACCACAGATAATCTGCTATTGACTGACGGCGCAGCCGTGACGGCTAATTCTAGGGGGATTGGGAATGGAGGTGTGGTTGATATCACTGCAAAAAGTATCTTTTTAGATGGCAGTAATTCTTTGTTCCCGTCACAGATTGCTAGCTCATCTTTTGGTGATGGCAATGCAGGAGATGTAAAAATCTCTACAGAGAGTCTTGTGCTTAAAGATGGAGGACAGATTAACGTTGAGACTGAGAGCAATAAAGGTAATGCGGGAAAAATATCGATTCGTTCCAACTTCATCGATATTTTTGGAGAAAACAGCACTTATAGGAGTGGTTTATTTGCTAATGCGCTTGTAGGATCAGGCCGTGGGGGTAACATAGAAGTTGTTAATAGCGATCGCCTAATCGTACGTGATGGTGGAGCTATCAGTGCTAGCAACTTTGATGATCGAAGTAGGACAAGCTTAATAACCCCAGGAACTGGCATACTGGGCAATATAACAATTAATTCTTCGTCCATCCTCCTCAATCAAGGTAATATAAATATTGATTCGTTAGGTTTCAGTCAAGGCAACATCAATCTAAATTCAAGCCTAATCCTTTTACGCAATGGCAGTAAGATTTCTACTAATGCTTTAGGAAGTGCGGCAGGTGGCAACATTACGATTAAAGCTGATTTCTTAACGGCAATTCCCTTTGAAAATAGCGATATCACTGCTACTGCGGTCAGCAACTTTGGTGGAAAAGTTATTGTCTCTGCTCAAGGTGTGTTTGGTTTTCAGTTTGTCGAGAGCTTGACTCCTCTGAGCGACATCACGGCCTCTTCGCCTCTAGGAGCATCACAATTTAATGGTCTCTTAGAGTCTTCCGCCACAACAACTTTAATTGATAATTACGATCTAACTAGTATCAATAATCTTAGTGTCGATAATCCGCAAATTGTCTCAGCTTGCGATCGCCTCCGTGGTAATGAATTTATTATTACTGGACGCGGCGGCGTTCCATCTGATGCCTCAAGAGTAATTTCTAGTCAGGCGATTTGGCGGGATTTGCGATTGTCAGAAATCCCCTCGACGCAATCAAATTCCACATCTCAAACTGAGACTAATCTAATCACCACTCAGTCCACTCGTCCAGTTGCCATCCAACCCATTCCCCAAATCGAAGCCCAAGGCTGGGAAAAAGATGGCAATGGACGCTTAAAACTGTTAGCCTATGCAACATCGCCTTCAGATCCAGTGTGGCGACTCCCAGTAATTTGCCCAGTAAATAATGTGAGAAACTAATTGGTTATGGCTATTAGAAGCAACATGAAGATCTTGCGATGTAACTGTATTAAAAATGCGATCGCTACATTTTTGTTGGTGAATATTTCTGCTGTATGTGTTCCTCAGCAGACACTCGCGCAAATTAATCCAGATGCCACATTACCAAATCCTTCAGTTGTTGTTGATACTAATCCATTGTTCACAATCACAGGTGGAACAACAGCAAATTCCAGCTTATTTCATAGTTTTAGCCAATTCTCTCTGCCCACAGGCACTGAAGCATTTTTTGACAACTCTGCACTAATCCAAAATATTCTTGTTCGGGTAACTGGAAATTCGATCTCCAGCATCGATGGTGTAATTAGCGCCAATGGCACAGCAAATTTGTTTTTGATTAATCCTAGTGGGATTCTGTTTGGGCAAAATGCTAGCTTGAACATTGGTGGATCGTTTTTAGCGACTACCGCTAATAGTATTCGGTTTCTAGATGGAAGTGAATTTCGCGTCAATGCCAATACACAGACAACCTCACCTTTATTACTAGTTAGTGCTCCAGTTGGCTTACAGTTTAACGGGCTAACTAATGGCGCGATTTCTGCTACCCAAGGCACTCCAGCTTTAAGCGTACAGACTGGTCGAACTTTGGCGCTGGTTGGAGGGGATGTAACACTGCAAGGAGCAAACTTATTCGCCGAAAGTGGACGCATCGAACTCGGTAGTTTTGCTGGCAATGGATTTGTAGCGATCGCGCAAACGGGTAATGGCTTGAGTTTAAATTATGATAATGCGCCTAGTCTTGGCAATATCCGACTAGATCAAGAATCCGTAGCGAATACAAGTGGGCTTAACGGTGGGGGCAATATTCAGGTACAGGGAAGACAAGTAACACTTGAAGGCGGTTCGGAACTGCAATCTTCTACTTTTGGCAATGGCAATGGCGGTGATGTATTTGTTCGCGCTACAGAACTCTTCGCAATAAACAGAGACTCTAATACGCTAACAAGCGGTATAGGTGCGGATTCAAATTCTTCTGGAAAGGGTGGAAATATTATTATTACCACCGACAAGCTACTAATTAATGAAAATGTAGTGCTGTCATCTGCGTCCACTAGTAGTGGCAATGCAGGTAGCATCGACATCACCGCGAAAAACATCGACTTGATTATTAATAAGCAAAATATTAACAATCCATTCTTTCCTATATTTATTGGCGTACTTGCATATGATACGGGAAATGGAGGTAACTTGAAAATTACCACAGATAATCTGCGAATGACTGGCGGTTCGATTTTGGCGGCTAGTACGGCTGGGATTGGCAATGCGGGTACGATTGATATCACCGCAAAAAGCATCTTTCTCGATGGGAGTAATTCGCGCTTTCCGTCAGCTATTTTCAGCGAATCATTGGGAACTGGTAGTGGAGGAAATGTAAGAATTACAGCAGATAGTATTTTACTGAAGAATGGAGGACAGATTTTAGTTGATACTCGAGACAATGGTAATGCGGGAAACTTATCGATCAATTCCAAACTAATCGATATCTCTGGACAGAATGACAATAATCAGAGTGGTTTATTTGCCAATGCCACTTTTGGTGCAGGAAATGGAGGTAATATTCAAGTTAATAGCGATCGCTTGATCGTGCGCGATGGGGGGATTATCAGTGCAAGCAACTTTAATACTTCACTTACAGTCCCAGACCCTAGTAATGTTGGCAGTGGCTCAGTGGGTAACATCACGATTAACTCGCCATCAATTCTACTTGATCAGGGAAGCATAAACGTTGATTCGTTGAGTGGCAGTCGCGGCAATATCAACCTGAATTCAAACCTAATCCTTTTACGCAATCGTAGTACGATTTCCGCTAATGCCTTTGGAACTGCGACAGGTGGTAATATTACGATTAATACAGCCCTTCTGGTGGCAATTCCCACAGAAAATAGTGATATTACTGCGACTTCGATCAATAGTTTTGGAGGTCGGGTGGTTATCGCAGATCGAGGCGTGGTGATCGGTTTTCAGTTTGTCGATCGCTTGACTCCACTCAGTGACATCACCACATCTTCATCTTTAGGTCCACAATTTAATGGGCTTGTCTCAGGTCGCACCGCCGATAAATTAATCGGTGACAATGAACTAACCGATGGCAATAAACAGCAAATCGTGGCGGCTTGCGATCGCATTCGTGGTAATGAGTTTATTGTGACTGGTCGCGGCGGCGTTCCATCTGATGCCTCAAAGGTGATTTCCAGTCAGGCAATTTGGCGAGATTTACGATTGTCCGAGATCCCCTCAGCGCAATCAAATCCCACGTCTCAAACCACATCAAATCAAGTTGCCACTCAGTCCACTCAACCAGATGTCACGCAACCTATCCCCCAAATCGAAGCCCAAGGCTGGGAAAAAGATGCAAATGGAAACTTGAAACTATTAGCCTATGCGGACTCACCAACGGAGCCAGTGTGGCGATCCCCTGTCATTTGTCCTACAAATCCAAATAAATAGATAGAGATAAAAAACATGAAATTTGTGATCGCTACTGCTCGAAAGTTCTGGCAAATAATTAATAAAAAGAAACTGACATTCCTGTTGATGTTGGCGATTGCTACCTACTGCTCAATCACGATCATCCAACCTGCGATCGCCACCCGTAACCAAAATGCGGATAATCCCAACCTATCAACACAATTATCCCAATCTAATCAGCCTTCATTGCTAGATCAAGGAAGCCGCCTCTATGCACAAGGCAACCTTACCGAAGCCGTAGCCACATGGCAAAAAGCTCTATTCACCTATCGTCTTCGCCAAAACACCATAACTGAAAAATTACGCGCCCAATTAAATGAGGCGCTGTGCCTAAATTATCTCTCAATGGCTTATCAAGAACTTGGCGAGTGGGATCAAGCTCAAGAAACAATAGCCCAGAGTGCAAATTTACTGGATAGACAACTATTAGCGAGTAAAGAAGGACTAGCGATCGCGGCAAGAATCAGCAATACACAGGGTAGCCTCCAACTTGCTATGGGCAATCCCCAAGCTGCCCTAGACAATTGGAAAATAGCGGCGGAACGATACACCCAACTCGATGACGAAATTGGGCTATTAGGTAGCCAAACCAATCAAGCACAAGCTCTGCAAGCTTTAGGGCTATTTCGTCTAGCGAGCGAACAATTAGAAGCGATCGAATTACGTCTCCAAAAGCAACCAGACTCACTCCTTAAATCTGTAGCCCTACATAGCCTCGGCACGACCCTACAGACCCTTGGCGATCTTGCCAAGTCTCAAAAAATCCTCGAACAAAGCTTAGCGATCGCCCAAAAACTAAACAATCCAGCCGAGAGCAGCGCCACATTAATCAGCATTGGCAATAACTTCAGGTTTATCAAAGATATAGATGGCGCTTTACAAAAATATGAACAAGCAGCAAAAACTTCTCCTGTAAGCATCCTGCGCTTAGAAGCACAGGCTTTGAGTTTAAGTTTGCTCATTGAAAGCGATCGCTTGCAACAAGTTGAACCACTATGGCAACAGATCGAACCAGAGCTGACGAAATTGCAGCCTAGCCGTCGCAGTGTTTATCTGAGCGTCAATTTGAGCGAAAGCTTGATGAAGATTAAAGATCCAGATGCTCGTCCAATTACCACATCAAGGATTGCCGAGTTATTAACTGTAGCGTTGCGGCAAGCCCAATCCATTCAAGACCGCAGAGCCGAGTCCTTTGCAGTTGGGGCTTTAGGTGGACTTTACGAACAAAATCAACAACTCACGGAAGCCTATCAGCTTTCCCAACGGGCGCTCTTGCTTGCTCAATCAATAAGTGCCGATGACTTACTCTATCGTTGGAAATGGCTCTCAGGTCGCATATTAAACAAGCAGGGCAAATCCGACCTTGCAATTGATGCCTATAGTCAAGCGATCAAGAATATCCAAAATCTGCGTCGAGAGTTAGTTGCGACATCGCCAGAAGTTCAGTTTGCCTTTCGCGATCGCATCGAGCCAATTTATCGTGAACTCGTCTCGCTATTACTAAAAAGCGATAAACCATCTCAAGAAAACCTGATCCAAGCGCGGCTTACCCTTGAGTCACTGCAAGTCGTAGAGCTAGAAAATTTCTTCCGAGCAGCTTGTCTCAATATTCAACCACAGCAAATTGATGCTGTTGACTCCAATTCCGCAGTGATCTATTCAGCAATCTTAAGCGATCGCCTAGCATTGATCCTCTCATTACCCAAAGAACCTCTGCAATATTTTTCCTCGAATATATCGCAGACAGAATTAGAAGAAAGTGCCGATCAATTTCTTCAAGCCCTGAACCCAGCATTTTCTGAACGTATTCGCTTAAAAGTCTCACAAAAACTATACGACTTGATCATCCGTCCTTCAGAAACAGCCCTCGCTGAAAAGCAAATCAAAAATTTAGTATTTGTTCTGGATGGCTCATTGCGAAATCTTCCCATGGCAGCTTTGTATGATGGCAAGCAATATGCGATCGAAAAATACAGTATGGCTTTAACCCCAGGACTACAAATATTAGGAGCAAAGCCGCTAGATCGAGGACAACTGAAAGTTTGGCTAGGCGGACTATCAGAAGCTAGGCAGGGTTTTACTGAGTTAAAAGGTGTAAAGTTTGAAGCTAACCAAATCTCCAAGCAAATTCCCACTGACTTAGAACTAAATAGTGACTTTACTAAAACGAACTTACAGAAAGGGCTATCGGAGGCTGGGACAGCTATAGTCCACCTAGCTACACATGGACAGTTTAGCTCCGATCCAGACTCAACATTTATTCTGGCTTGGGATGATCGCGTCACTGTTCCAGATTTCTATAAGTTTTTGCGCGATCGCACCGACAATCGCAAACAACCCCTAGAGTTACTTGTTCTCAGTGCTTGTAAAACTGCCGAAGGAGATGTGAAAGCTATCTTGGGACTTGCTGGTATTGCAATACGCTCTGGAGCGAGGAGTACGATTGGTAGCTTATGGGCAGTCAATGATGACTCAACCAGTAAGCTAATGTCAAATTTCTATGACATTCTCGTCAGCCAACCTAATATTTCTAAAGCAGAAGCATTACAAAAATCTCAACTTTCAATACTTAAAGACTCACAATACCGACATCCATACTACTGGGCTGCTTTTGTACTAGTGGGTAGCTGGCTCTAGGTTGCAATACTCACCGACAAAATAATTTAGAGCCGCATTTATCCTAGTAGATAGTTGGCTTTTATATAATCACTTATCTTACAAACAACCACGATCTAAAAGAAATATATTGTTAGGAAGAAAATTGCATCAAATAATTAGTAGACATAGAAGTTTTTTGTATGTATATATCTTTTGTATAACTTTTGAATATAGCTAAATCATAATTACTAGACTATGATAAATCACAGTTATTGTATCTAGCACTACTTTTACAATCACTAAAAGAACAAGGATAAAAATCAGTATATTTATTGATTTTTATCTTTTGCTATTGGGTATAGCAATCCTAAATTAACCGTGCGAAGCCAAAGCTAATAACAAGGGAATTAATGCCATTGGCTTTCCTTCAAATAATTTAGAATTTCTATATTAACTAT
The DNA here is from genome assembly GCA_044354985.1 of Pseudanabaena sp. Taxonomy (GTDB): domain Bacteria; phylum Cyanobacteriota; class Cyanobacteriia; order Pseudanabaenales; family Pseudanabaenaceae; genus Pseudanabaena. The sequence goes on from JBIKYZ010000092.1 coordinate 7,617, forward strand.
GAATATTTTCTCCCAATTGAGGATATAAAGATGTACTCAAATTTATCTAAGCTCTCCAAGATTTGTCTTTCGACATCAACAGCTACTTTACTATCATTGGCATTTATGCCTGAGATGATGATGGCTCAAACAATTAATTTTAAGCCTCCTAGTGGTAGAGCCCCTAAAACTACAACTGGAGCCGCAACTCGTGACGGAAGCTGTTTGATCGACTCAACCATACCTGACAAACCAATAAAAACATTACCAATATTGCCTCAATCAAACTACGGATTAACCATATCCAGTCGTCCTGAATTGCCAATATTTAAAGCCAAAACATCAGCAAAACAAATACTTTTGAGTCTTGAAAGTGAAGATAGCAAAGAGGTTTATCAAACTTTTCTGCCTTTACCATCAGAGGTTGGATTTGTCTCTATTAACTTTCCCCAAGACGCGCCAGACCTAGTTGCAAATAAGAAATATAAATGGACGATGGCATTTATCTGTGGAAAAACACTCAAACCCGATAGCCCCATCATTTCAGGCTGGATTCAACACATACCCAAATCACAATTATTGACCACCAAGCTAAAATCGGCATCACCAGTTGATCGCATTGTGATATATGGCGAAAATGGCATTTGGTATGACATGATCAAGGAACTTAATCGATTGCAGAAGCAAAACCCTAGCAATCAAACTCTTTCTAAAGCTTGGAATAAGTTGATAAAAGATCATGTCGTTCAATCATCTGAATCCGCTACGCAGACTAAATAAGAGCTTGATTCGAGCCGTAGAGAAAGTTCAGTCGAGCATATTTACGGCTCCCATTTTGATCGTTACTCTAGTTATTTTGGTACAGGTATTTGGTGCATTTCAATTACTAGAGTTAAGGTTCTTAGACAAACTCTTTGAGTTCCGAAATGCTGAAAGTTTAGATCCTAAAATTGTTATTATCACTTTTGATGATGATGACATTGCCAAAATTGGAAAATGGCCTTTTTCGGATGCTGTAGTGGCGAATCTAATTACTACAGTCAAATCAGGTAATCCACGCGTAATGGGTTTAGATGTTTATCGAAACCTTCCAGTAGAGCCAGGATTTGAAGAATTAAAAAGAGTTTTTACTTCTTCACCTAATTTAATCGTCGCAGAAAAATTTGTTAATCCAAGTGTTCTACCTCCCCCTTATATTGATTATGAAAAACAAGTGGGCTTTGTTGACACAGTAGTTGATCTGGATGGCACTGTAAGACGAGGTTTATTGTCTATTGAGAAACCGAATGGCGAGCTACTTTATAGCTTTTCAATCAAAATTGCCTTGAAGTATTTGGGCTCAAACAATATATTCCCACAACTACCTTCAGGTAACGATCTTACTGTCAGTTTAGGTAAGTCCACGTTTTCTCCATTAGATTCGTATCAAGCAGGTTATGCATCTGCTGATAATGGTGGCTACCAGATTTTGCTCAATTATCGTTGCCTGCGAGAATGTTTTCAAGAAGTATCTATGAAAAATGTTCTTGATGGGAAATACCCAAAAGATCTGTTTAAAGATCGGGTTGTCTTAATTGGCTCCACAGCAGAAAGCCTGCGTGATTTCTTCTATTCACCATATGGCAAGATCCCAGGTGTACATATTCATGCCAACTTAATATCGCAAATTATTAATGGAGCCATAAATAACCGTCCATTTTTAAAAACCTATCCAAAGTGGCTTGAAGGAATATGGGTTCTTGTATGGGCTTCTATCGGCGTTAAGGGGATTTCAGGATTTTTGAGAGGTGGTAATCTTGGGAAAACTCAATTTATCACAGGTATACTAACTTTCCTTTTAATATCAATTTTGGGATTGGTCTTAATTAGCTACGTTTCTTTTCTGTTTAGTTTTTGGCTGCCCATATTTCCTACTCTATGTTCATTTTTAATAAGCAGTGTCATCTCCATTATTCAACTTGGTGAAAAGTTTCGCTATGCATCAAATATTGACGAACTAACACAGATTGCAAATCGGCGTTATTTTGATCGCTTTCTGGTGAAAAATTTTCATGCAAAGCAAGCCCTTTCTGTACTGATCTGCGATGTTGACCACTTTAAGCTTTATAACGACAGCTATGGGCATCAGGAAGGAGATACATGCTTAAAACTGGTGGCTCAGGCTATTAACAAATCAGTACGCAGTGGTGAACTGGCTGGTCGCTATGGAGGTGAAGAATTTGCTGTGATCCTTCCCCATACTAGTTATGAAGAAGCTTTAGCTGTAGCAGAAAGGATCGTTACAAATGTACGTAATCTCAATATTCCTCACAAAAGTTCTAAGACCAGTAATGTGGTGACATTAAGCTGTGGAGTTGCGAACATGACGGTCGAGGATAGTTCTAGCTTGGATTTGTTGATTAAAGCCGATCGCGCTTTATACAAGGCAAAAGAGCAAGGACGGAATAGAGCGTTGGGATATGTTTAGTAATAGTTATAGCCATTACGAAGTTAGCAAAACCCAAAACAAAAGTGGCGGCGCGAAGCGCCGCCACTTTTGTTTTGGGTTTTGCTAACTTCGTAAACCGTTTATTGCTATAAAACAGATTTTTAAAATGTGAATTGCTGTGGCTAGACAGTAGTTGCATTAAAATGTAAAGATTTAGGCTAAGATGTGAAGGTTTGTTACAGATTTTTGATAGTCCTACCAAAGTTAGTGAACCGTGCCAGCTTTACCGTCTGAACCAAATTATCGCTGGAGTCGTGACAACTACTCTGAATTCGCCCGCAGCATCGACATTTGGCGAACAGTCCTGACCTTTTCGTGGATGGTTTGGATCGATGGCAAAAAATGGAGCTATGTCGGTGGCAAGAATGAAGCTAAAGTCAAAAAGCGTACTCGCAAACGCGCTGTTTGGCTACGTGAATCAATGCTTCAATTGGGACCAACCTTTATTAAGGTCGGTCAATTACTCTCTACTCGCGCCGACATTTTACCTGCGGAGTCAGTTGAGGAGCTGTCAAAATTACAAGATAAAGTTCCCGCCTTCACAGCCACCAAAGCACAACAAATCATTGAGTCAGATTTAGGCAAGCCGATCGCTGAAATGTTTGGTTACTTCGATCCGATTCCCCTTGCGGCGGCGAGTCTTGGACAGGTACATAAGGCTCAATTGCATACGGGCGAAGAAATCGTTGTTAAGGTACAACGTCCTGGATTATTAAAATTATTTGCGATCGATTTAGGAATTCTTAAGCGAATCGCGCAATATTTTCAAAATCATCCTAAACATGGGCGAGGACGCGATTGGGTGGGCATTTATGAGGAATGCAGCAAAATTCTTTACGAAGAAGCCGATTATTTAAATGAAGGTAAGAACGCAGATACCTTTCGGCGTAACTTCAAGAGCGATCGCCGTATTATGGTTCCGCGTGTGTATTGGCGTTATGCTTCACGGCGGGTACTGACTCTGGAGTATATGCCAGGAATCAAGGTTAGCAATTATGAAGCACTTGAAGCTGCTGGCATCGATCGCACAGGTATTGCTCGAATTGGCGCAGAAGCTTATCTGGAGCAATTACTCAATCATGGCTTTTTTCACGCCGATCCCCATCCCGGAAACTTAGCGGTGACTGGCAAAGGCGAATTGATTTTCTACGATTTTGGGATGATGGGACAGATCCAATCAATTACCCGCGAAAAATTATTAAAGACTTTCTTCGGGATCGCTCAAAAAGATGCAGAAGCTGTAGTTAATTCCTTAATTGAACTGGGCGCTTTAGAAGTTACAGGTGATACTGGTCCAATTAGACGGTCTGTGCAGTACATGCTAGATAACTTCATGGGGCAGCCGATGGAAAAACAGTCGGTAGCGGCAATTAGTGATGATTTGTACGATATTGCTTATGACCAACCATTTCGATTTCCCGCCACATTTACCTTTGTACTTAGAGCAATTTCTACGCTTGAAGGTTTAGGTAAAGGACTCGATCCCAACTTTAACTTTATGGAAGTAGCAAAACCCTACGCAACAAATCTTATGGAAAATGGTAGTGCTAAAGAATCAGGAAATTTATCGACAGCTTTTCTGGGTGAACTAGGTAGGCAAGCTGCACAGGTCAGTAATACAGCGATCGCTTTGCCCCGTCGCATTGATGAAACCCTTGCCAAACTTGATCGTGGAGATATTCGGGTCAGAGTCAAATCGCAAGAAACCGATCGCTTATTACGGCGCTTAAGTAATGTGGGTATAGGCGGAATTTATGCCTTGTTGGGCGCAACTAGTTTATTGTGCGCCACACTTTTATTTGTGAATGGCGCACAGATCCCCGCTTTGATGGCTGCGATCGTAGCAGGGCTGTTTGTCTTAGTTTTATTACGGTTGCTATCAAAAATCGATCGTCCTGAAAGATAATCCATATTTCAGTTTTCGATGACTTTGAAATTGGTTTCATAGTGAGCATCTGCTAAAACATAGAAAAACTAAAATATGGATTGCTTGGATATTTCTGTAGATTTTGCCTGTGAAGGGTAAACTAAAGATTGCTGTAGCAAAACTGGTCAATTCAATACGTCGAGCCGAACCACCAAACATGAAGCGTCTATTTGCGGGAGCAACCGATACTGGCTGCGTCAGATCAGCCAATCAAGATTCTTACCATATCGACCCTGAGGGACGATTTTTTGTCGTTGCTGATGGAATGGGAGGACATGCAGGCGGCGAGGTAGCAAGCAAGATTGCTGTCGATTCCATTCGCGCATGTTTAGAAGCGCTTTGGGATGTTGAAACAGACATCCAAAAACTAATGCAAGATGCGATTAGTAAAGCAAATCTAGCAATTATTAACGATCAAGCTGCTAATCCTGTGCGATCGGATATGGGTACAACTATCGTCGTATTACTATTTCGAGATGAACAGCCTTGGTACTCCCATATTGGTGATTCGCGGTTATATCGATTGCGCGGCGCAAAACTTGATCAAATCAGTGAAGACCATACATGGATTGCTAGAGCAATTCAAACAGGTGTTGTCAACCCTGAAGAAGCTAAAAGCCATCCTTGGCGACATATGCTGCTGCAATGTCTGGGACGTGAAGATGTTAAAGCAACCCCAGCTCGTGAAATCGAATGGCAACCAGGCGATCGCTTCTTGATCTGTAGTGATGGTTTGACTGAAGAACTCAGCGATGATCGAATTGCACACCATCTCAAGGGCATTCGTAACTGCCAACAAGCAGCTCAAACTCTGATCGAATCAGCTAAATTACGCGGCGGTCGCGATAACATCACTGTTGTGATTGTTTCTAACGAACTAAATCAAAACTCTCAAGACGATTAGTTAAAATCAAGAAACAAATTTTTAGTGGTGCGGCGGAGCCGCACCACTAAAAATTCAAATTGCAGAATCCTAAAAGCTCTGTAAAGCATTATGAATAGCTTTCGTAGAATAGTCTTTTTAATTTTGCTGACTCTTGCATTAGTCGCAACCATAGGCATGTCAGATGTCAGTTTTTTTGCGGACTCGGAAACAAAATCGAGCCTAGCTGATGAAGCTTGGGGACAGGCTGGCTCGATCGCATATCAAGCAGCCTCTAGAACCATGCGTTCAAAGAATGGCGAAGGTGTACCTTTGGACAATGTTCAGAAGCGTTACCTTAGGAGATATTTTATTGATTACATTGATCGTGTGCAGGTCATTTATAACGCCCAAATGATGGATCGTTGGGTATTGGGTAATGTCGCTGTCCATTTTGGTCAAGTTGAGACGATCGCCCAAACCTATTGCGATCGCGTTTATCTGCGAGATGGTTTCAAGCCCGAAGATCCCCGACAACTATCAATTTTGGCTCACGAAATGGTGCATGTGCGCCAATGCTTTCAAAATGGGGGGCTAGACCAATTTGGCTATCAATATTTTGTGGAATATAAACGAGCCAAGCAAAAGTACGAAAATAATCTCATGGAAAGAGAAGCTTACGATTTACAAAATCGTTTTGCTAAAGCTAATTTATAAAAGTAAAGGGCTGCGCGAAGCGCAGCCCTTTACTTTTATGATTTTAAGCATGAAGTAACGTTAAAATTGTTAACGTTACTTCATGCCTTCGCCGTTTTGTATACTCGACCCTTAGCTAATCTCATCGAACAATTGCAACGCCTGCCAGGTGTTGGGGCGAAAACTGCTCAACGCTTATCGCTTCATATTCTTAAACGCCCCACAGAAGAGGTTGAAGCTCTTGCTCAAGCATTAATTCAGGCTAAGCAACAGGTTGGTAGTTGCACCATATGCGGTCATCTTTCGGCAGAACCCATTTGTGAAATTTGTGCTACCCCTAGTCGTGATAATGCATTAATTTGTGTAGTAGCTGACTCCCGCGATTTAATTGCCCTTGAAAGGACTCGCGAATATCGCGGGAAATATCACGTTCTTGGGGGACTAATCTCGCCAATGGACGGGATTAGTCCTGATCAACTGAATATCCAAAGTTTAGTGCGGCGCGTCAGCGGTAACAAAGTCTCTGAGGTGATTATGGCGATCGCACCCAGCGTTGAAGGTGAAACAACAACTTTATATGTGGGCGGATTATTAAGACCCTTTACAAAAGTTACGCGAATTGCCTTTGGCATTCCGATGGGTGGTGATTTAGAATATGCAGATGAGGTAACTCTTGCTAAAGCGATCGAGGGCCGACGCGAATTAGATTTTTAGATTATTAAGATAATTACCAAAAGGTTGAGTATCTTAATAATTTACGGAAATATCTTGTTGCATATTGTTCCATCAAGCAGATAATATTTTGCTGATTCGCAACGCATTAATAACGCATTAATAATGATGATTAACCAATTCCCTAGCAAAAGTTCTATGACAGCTTTAACTGGGTTAATTGGCTCTGGATGCATGATTTTTGGAGTGCCATGCTTACCACCAATCAGCTCCATTCCTGCGCCTAAAGAACCACAAGCGATTTTAGTGTTGGGGGGCTCTCCCACCCGCGAAAAATTTGCTGCTCAGTTTGCTTTACAACATCCACGGCTCCCGATTTTTGTATCATCAGGTAGTCCTGAGGAATACGCTGAATATGTGTTTGATCAAGCTGGGGTAAAACGCGATCGCATTCACTTAGATTATCGTGCTGTCGATACGGTCACCAATTTTACGGTAATGGTGACTGAGCTTCAACAGCGCAAAATTACGGATGTGTATGTACTGACTTCGGAGTTTCATATGCCCCGTGCTCTTGTGATTGGCAAGATTATTCTAGGTAGTCGTGGCATTGAGATGCACCCTATCTCAATTCCTTCTAGCATTAAATCCGAGAATCCTGCCAAATCTTTGCGCGATGGTTTTCGATCAGTTGTTTGGCTAGTCACTGGATCGTAGTGATGCTAATAGATAAAGAGAGGTGGCGCATCTAGCCGCCTCTCTAAATAATATAAAGCCATGAAAGCTGTATCGTCTACTGCGCAGGCGATACAGCTTTCATGGCTTTATATTTAATTGTACTTAGCTACTTATTACAAACCTCTAAAAAAAAATTAAATTCTATTGCTCGAAAATCCCCTTCAGTGTTATCTTAGTAAAGCGCTAAAAAACGCACAGCGCCGGGATAGCTCAGTTGGTAGAGCAGTGGACTGAAAATCCACGTGTCACGAGTTCAAATCTCGTTCCTGGCATCAATAAAAAAGAAGTCACAAAGTGACTTCTTTTTTTGTTGGTTATTTTTGAGTAACTGTGTTGCGGGTGCGAAGCGCCCGCAACACAGTTACATTGAATGCCTTCTTTTTTTTATTGCAAAATCGCTGTAAGATTCCAAAAGCTAAGTCATCACGTAATTGATTGGAGAATGTAACCTTGAAAGGAATTTTGATTAGCTTTGGCATTATGGCAGTTGCTGTTCTAGTTATTGTAGTTGCTCAGATTACAGGCGGACAGCCAGCAGTTGCTAGCACGGGTGCACCATCTACAGGTGTACCAAATCAAACAGAAGTAAAAATAGCGGCAGCACCTTTAATTAGTATGAGTGATTCTGAAATCAAAGAAACTGGCACTGGTCTCAAATATAAAGTGATCACTGCGGGTACAGGTGCAACTCCTAAGAAAGGCGATACTGTAATCGTGCATTACACTGGTACGCTCGAAGATGGTACTAAGTTCGATAGTTCCCGCGATCGCAATAGTCCTTTTTCGTTCAAGCTGGGCGTTGGTCAAGTGATCAAGGGCTGGGATGAAGGTTTATCGATTATGCGTGTTGGCGATCGCTACACCTTGATTATTCCACCCGATCTCGGTTATGGCGCTCGTGGAGCAGGTGGAGTCATTCCTCCTAATGCGACATTAATGTTTGATGTCGAGCTACTGCGCATTTCTTAAATCATTCAATCTCAAAAAGCACTGCCTTCAGGTAGTGCTTTTTGTTTGGTTTATTAGGATCTAAATATTATGCATGGAAAGCTGAGTGCGATCGCTTTAATCACTATTTTGTTGAGCTTGCCTGTGCAAACATTGGTATGCGAGCGGATGTGGGCGCAGGAGCAAAGCGATCGCAAAATGCAAGCAGGTAAACTACTAAGCCAAGGGCTTCAGCGATATCGAAGCGGTCAGTATGAAGCCGCCTTTCAAGCATGGCAACGCGCTTTACAGATTTATCAAGACATCAAAGACCGCGCTGGCGAAAGCAAGGTATTGAATAATCTGGGCATTGCTTACTACAGTCTTGGACAATTTACAAAGGCAGTCCCTTTATTTCAGCAACGTTTGACCATCTCTCGTGAATTAAACGATCGTCAGGCTGAAGCCTATGCCCTTGATAGTCTGGGGCTGAACTATATTCAATTAGGGCAGTACAAACAAGCGATCGCTGTTTATCAACCTGCTATAGAAATCCTGCGCCAACTCAATGACCGTAAAAATGAAGGTAATGCCCTTGGAAATCTTGGTATTGCTTACCGTGAGATAGGAAATTATGCTAAAGCGATCGCCTTCCATCAGCAGCAATTGGCTATTACTCGCGAGATTCGCGATCGCGCAGGTGAAGGAAGAGCGCTAGGTGGTCTTGCAATTGCGTATCGCGAATTGGGGCAATATGAAAAAGCGATCTCTCTCTATCAGCAGGATTTAGCGATCGCCCGCGAATTGCAAGATCTAAGTGGACAGGCTAGGGCGCTGAATAATCTGGGCACTGCTTATAGCAACTTGGCGAAATATCCCCAAGCAATCGTCTTGTACAAACAAAGCTTAGAAATATTTCGCACGCTTAAGGATCGTAATGGGGAAGGGCGAACCCTCGGAAATATCGGCAACGACTATCGGCAGCTCGGACAATACGAGCAAGCGATCGTTTTTCTTGAGCAACAATTAACCATAGCCCGTAACATTAGAGACATTGCTACTGAGGGGAAAGCTTCTGCTGGTCTGGGTATTACCTATAATCGATTAAGAAAATATGAAAAAGCATTCTTCTTTTACCAGCAAGATTTAGCGATCGCCCGTCAGATTAAAGATCGTAGTGGGCAAGGAAGAGCTTTAAATAATTTAGGAGTATTGCTCGGAGATTTAGGTCAACCTGAACTTGCAACGCTCTATTACAAACAATCAGTTAACATTCAAGAATCGATTCGCCAAGATATTCGCGGATTGAGTAAAGACGAACAGCGATCTTTTTTGGGAACGGTTGCAGGTACATATCGAAGCCTTGCGGATTTATTGCTAAAGCAAGGACGAGTAATGGAAGCTCTGCAAATCATCGATCTATTAAAAATCCAAGAACTAGAAGATTATCTCAAAAATGTTAAAGGGAACGATCGCACAGCGCAAGGGCTAGGAATTTTAGAGCCTGAAGAAAAAATTAGTCGCCAGTTATCAAAGGCAAGCTTTAATGAAATACCCTTACTTAATTGGACTTTGGACAAGATTGAAGCAAAGAAAGAGCGGGATTAAGCGAAAAGGGATAATGAGAGTTTCAACTTTCAACCGAAAACAAATCATTATCCCTAAACCCATTATGCCAATAATTGTCA
>JBIKYZ010000319.1:0-5380 GCA_044354985.1 Pseudanabaena sp.
TTCCTATGTGCTACTCTTGGTTTAGTTTCGATGAAGCAATTACGTTCAAACTTTGTTTCAGTATACATTCTCAGACTCTTTTATCTAAATCAAATCTCTGGATTTTCTATCTGCGTAAGGTGAGCTAATAATTCTAATCTGGTTATTTTGAATGCCGATAGTTTTCTGGGAGTCGCTCTGACTAATTCTAGTAAGCAAACCATTGGGTTAATCAGTATCATAGATGTCGTGCCCATGCCAGAAATAGATAAATTACAGCCAATTATCCAGATCTTTGCGACACGTGTTGCGGCTGAGTTAGAAAGAGAACAGACGACCCTTGCGCTAAAGCAGTTAAATCAAGAATTAGAACAGCGAGTAGAAGAACGCACAGCCTCTCTAAAAACTAGTGAAGAGAGTTGGCAACTGGCTCTCAAAGGGGCAAATGACGGGATTTGGGATTTCGATATTGCGACAAATAAGGTTTTTTATTCTAGCCGTTGGAAGCAGATGAGAGGCTTTGCTGACGATGAAATTAGCGATAGCTTGGAAGAATGCTCAAGCCGTATCCATCCTGATGATTACGATCGCGTCATAGCCACTGCTAATAACCACTTAGCTGGGAAAACTGAATTCGTAGAGATGGAATATAGAGCCCTCTGCAAAGATGGCTCCTATATATGGGTGCTTGAACGTGGACAAGCTATACGTAATGAATTAGGACAGCCTATTCGTGTTATTGGTTCCGATACTGATATCACCAATAACAAACTAATTGAATCTAAATTAATCAAGAGTGAAGCTCAATTTCGCTGTTTGGTAGAAGGAGGGCTCGACTTAATTTGGTCAAGCAATCAAGATGGATTGTTTACCTACCTCTCACCGCAATTCAAGGCTCTTTTTGGTTGGGAATCTAGCGAATGGATTGGCAAGTCATATACCGACCTTGTACATCCAGACGATCTCCTACGAGTTAGAACTCTTGAGTTTATGGAGAATGTGGAATCTGGCAAAAAATCTTGTCATCCTGAGTTTCGGCATCGACACCGTGATGGTCATTATGTCTGGGTACGGGCCAATAGTACACCGATTTTAAATCCTGAAGGAGTTGTGATCGGCAGCCAAGGGACTTTAACCGACATTAGCGATCGCAAGCAGGCGGAATCAAGACTACAAGCAAAAACCAAGCAGTTAGTCCAATCCAATACTAAACTGGCTCAATCCATCACCAATATCCAACGTAGTAACGCTTTACTAACCGTTCTTCAAGAAGCTTCCTTTGACGGCATTCTGGTGATTGACGAGCATCGCCGAGTCATCACCTACAATCAGCGTTTTTTAAATCAGTGGGATATTCCTCAAGCTCTAGTGCTATCAGCAAGCGATCGCCAACTCTTCGACATTGTTTTAGATCGCCTTGCTGATCCCCAAGCATTTTTGCAACAGGTCGATTATCTATATGAACATCCAAAGCAGATCAGCCATGCCGAGATCAGCCGCAAAGATGACAAAATATTTGATCTTTACTCCGCCCCAATCTATTGGTCTAATGACCGTTATGGTCGGGCTTGTTTTTTTCGCGATATAAGCGATCGCAAACGACTAGAACAAGAACAAACGCGCCTGATCTCCATTCTTGAAGCTTCGACTGACTACATCAGTATGGCAGATGCCAACGGCATGATTTTCTGGAAGAATATAGAATTAAAACGCCTATTTGGGATCAATCTCAACGATGATAAAAAGCAATATCAAATTTCGGACTGCCATCCTCAATGGGCTGCCGATATGGTTTTGCAAGAGGGTTTACCCCGTGCGATCGCCATGGGCAGTTGGGTTGGTGAAACAGCATTACTGAATGTCGAAGGACAAGAGATTTCCGTTTCCCAGCTGATCCTTGCCCACAAATCTGCTCAAGGCGAAATAGAATTTTTCTCCTTCATCATGCGTGATATCCAAACTCGCAAAGAATATGAACAGAAACTAGAACTAACCAACGCGGAACTCCTCCGCGCCACCAGACTCAAAGATGAATTTCTGGCAAATATGAGCCATGAACTCCGCACTCCTCTCAATGCCATTCTCGGTATGACCGAAGCGCTTCAAGAACAAATCTTAGGGGACGTTAACGAGAAACAACTCAAAGCTTTAAAAACCGTTGAAAATAGCGGTATGCATCTACTATCTCTGATCAACGATATTCTCGATTTGGCAAAAATCGAATCGGGACAGCTCCAACTGGACTGCACACCGACAAATGTTGCCTTACTCTGTCAATCCAGTATCACATTTATCCAAACCCAAGCTCTAAATAAACGCATCCAATTAGAGACGAAGATTGCTTCAGACTTGCCAGAGCTCCGAGTAGATGAGCGACGTATCCGCCAAGTTTTGCTTAACTTACTAAGCAATGCCGTGAAATTTACACCCACAGGTGGGCGCATCACCTTAGAAGTTAAACATATTGAATTACAGAAAATGCATACCCAATCATGGATTCGCTTCGCCGTAATCGATACAGGCATCGGCATTGCCCCCGAAAACATCCCAAAACTATTTCAACCCTTTATCCAGATTGATGGCGCTTTAAATCGTCAATATGCAGGTACAGGTTTGGGGTTATCACTTGTCAAACGCATGGTGGAATTGCATGGTGGTCTTGTCGGCTTGACCAGCGAACTAGGCATAGGCAGTTGTTTTACGATTGATCTCCCATGCATTACTGATTTCCCATCGGCGATTATTCATGATGCGATCGCCCCAATCTCAGAACCACCAGCTTCAGCACCAGTCAACATTAATTCATCGCCTTTAGTATTGATTGCAGAAGACAATGAAGCTAATATCAGTACATTGACTGACTACCTTGAAGCCAATGGATATCGGATTATTGTAGCTATGAATGGAGAAGAAGCGATCGCTCTTTCTGAGACGCATCAACCTGACTTGATTTTGATGGATATCCAGATGCCGATCATGGATGGGCTGTCCGCAATCAAGCTAATTCGTCTCAATCCTAACTTGGCTGATATTCCGATTATTGCCTTGACGGCTTTAGCCATGGATAGCGATCGCCAAAAATGCATCAATGCTGGAGCCAATGAATATATTTCCAAGCCAATAAAGTTGAAAGCTCTAACCCAGATTATTCAATCCTTTCTAAACCCATAGTCGAGTTAATCATAATGCCCTCCCCCCTAGACCAAGACATCCTATCCGCAGTCATCCGCAATCCATTAATAGTTGCGCCAGAGATGAGTGTAATGGAGGCGAGCGCCGCTATGGGTAAAACTGGGGCAAGGGCTGTATTGGTAGTTCAGCAAAAAGGAATCGAAGCTGAAGGTCTTGACTTGATTGGGCTTCTCACCGAGCGAGATATTATTCGTCTCAGCTCCAAGGGCAAGCCTTTCGAGCAGTTACTAATTCAACAAGTGATGAGCCATCCTGTGATCAGCATCCAAGAGTCGGAGCTCACAGATATTAAAGCAGCCTTATCACTATTCAAAGAACATAGTATTCGCCATCTACCAGTTTTACAAGGAGATCGCATTGTAGGATTGTTAGCTCAAGAATCCCTCACCGAGATGTTAGCCCAGACTGTATTGCAGCTAGAATCACAACTCACTGGATTAAGCGATCAGAAAGTAGTTGATGAACCGAATCATGATAGCCAGAGTCGGGCTCTATTAGCGGCTATTCCTGACATGATGTTTTGTGTTGGGGCAGATGGGGTGTATCGCAAGTTTATGACTCCAAATCGAGAAATTGATATAGTACCTCAAGATTTTAATCCAGTTGGCAAATGGATGCATGACTTCCTACCTGCGGATCTTGCTCAGCGTCAGCAATCTTCGTTAGAAAAAGCATTGGAAACTGGTAAATTGCAAGTTTATGAGCAAGAGATCCAAATAGGAGAAGAACTTCAATACGAAGAAGTCCGTGTCATTAAAAGTGGCGCAGATGAAGTTCTATTTATGGTGCGAGATATTACTGAGAGCAAACTAGCCGAAATTGCTCTGAAGCAAAGCGAGGAGACCAACCGCGCTTTTCTCACAGCAATTCCTGATCTCTTGGTTCGCATGGATTGCCTTGGCAATTATCGTGCGATGTTAGCGGGAAGTGGCATAAAAGTAAAACTTCCCCCAATTTTAGTACCCAAGCCAAATCTTTATGATATGTTACCCAGCGAATTAGCAGAGGAACGAATTCGCTATGCACGTCAGGCGATCGCTACTGGCGAATTACAAATTTACGAACAAATCATAGATATTGATGGCGAAACTCAGCATGAAGAAGTTCGGATTGTCGCCCTCAACAATCAGGAAGTATTGGTAATGATTCGGAATATAACCGATCGTAAGATTGTCGAACTTGCATTAAAGGAGCTAAATTCTTCTCTGGAAACAAAGATTGCTGAGCGCACACTTAAACTCCAAATTAGTGAATCTCAAAATCGAGCCATTATCGAGGCTATTCCCGATCTATTGCTAAGAGTAAAACAAGATGGAACCTGCATAAAATATATCCCTCCATTGATGGAACCTGAGAGATTTGAGCCAATCTGGCTACATCTATCAGAAATATTACCTCCAGAAATACTGCAAAAGCAACTAGATGCGATCGCCTTAGCTATTTCCACTAATACCTTACAAGTTTACGAACACCAATTTGCCATTGGCGATCGCATGATATATGAAGAAGTTCGGATTATCGATATTAACTCTGAAGAAGCCCTAGTAATTGTGCGGGATATTAGCGATCGTAAACATGCTGAAGCCCAATTGAAAGAAGCAACTGAGCAGCTTAAAATCTCCCATGACCAGCTTGCTAAATCGGTTATAAGTTTGCAGCGAAGCAATGCCTTACTTGTAGCTGAGCAAGAAGCTTCCTTTGACGGAGTTTTGGTAATTGATGAACATCGTAAGGTTGTCACCTATAATCAGAGACTGCTAAACCTATGGAAAACTTCTCCAGAGTTAATTGCAAAGGGAGACGATCGCGAACTTGTCAACTCCATCTTAAATCAACTCATACATCCGAGTGAGTTTTTAGAGAAGGTTGAATATCTATACAACCATCCCAAGGAAATTAGCCGTGACGAGATCGCTCTACTCGACGGACGATTTTTTGAACGTTATTCTGCCCCTATTTATTGGTCAAATGACAGTTATGGTCGGGTTTGGTTTTTTCGAGACATTAGCGATCACAAGGAATTTGAAGCGCAGTTGCTAACTATTAACGAACAACTTGCAGTCTCAAATCAAGAACTAACAAGAGCTAAGGAATGAAAAATAAATAACTTATGCATTTTGAGGAATGGCTCTATAGTTCCATTTAGGAAGATATTCATCAAAAACAATAGGTAGATTTTCTTTGAAACCATCCATAACCTTTCTACCCT
>JBIKYZ010000320.1:0-5369 GCA_044354985.1 Pseudanabaena sp.
TGGCAAATACTACTATCTTAGTACTCCTAAATCATTAGTGCTTCGATTTCTCATGCCCAATATTTGGGCATCTCTTAATGTGCCGTTCATCCATTTTTTGCTTCAATTTTTTCCAAACTCCAAATCTCAAGGTCATGTAATTTTTGATGGTAATGCCTCAGGTATTCAGGAAGAAGAACTCAATCGCATCTATGGCAATACCGAAAATATTCACCTAAATGGTGCAGAACAATCGATTGAGAATGCAGTTGTCTGAGCCTCTCAAAGAGATGTCAGAAGATAACGTCTTATTCTCAGTCCCCAATCTCTTAAGAGTTTAAACACTGTTTGATATATCAGGAGAATCTTTATGGCGATCGCAATGCAAAAAAAATTACTCACATCTCTAGTTCTTGCAGTGTTTGCTTTAGTAAGTTGTCAAACACCTAACAACACTGCTACTAATGGTTCTGCTAAACCTACTACTAATACTGCGGCTGCGGTTGACCCTAATGTATCTGATCCCGCTCTTTTAAGAGTAGCTCTTTTACCAGATGAGAATGCCTCCACCATCATCAAAAATAACGAGGGTCTAAAAAATTATTTAGAAGAGAAGACAGGCAAGAAAGTGGAATTAGTTGTAACCACTGACTATTCTTCCATGATTGAAGCGACAAGTAATGGACGTATAGAACTTGCTTACTTTGGACCACTTTCCTACGTCTTAGCAAAAACTAAAAGTGATATTGAACCCTTTGCAGCTCTGAAAAAAGGAGGCTCAACCACTTATACATCAGTAATCATTACCAATGTTCAAAGCAATGTAAATTCTATCGAGAATGCAGCCGGTAAAACAGTAGCCTATGGGGATCAAGCTTCTACTTCTAGCCATTTAATACCAAAAACAATGTTTTCTGCGAAGGGTTTACAACCTAAAAAAGATTATGAAGAAGTATTTGTTGGTTCTCACGATGCAGTTGCTCTCGCAGTTCAAAATAATAAAGCTCAAGTTGGCGGCTTGAGCAAACCAATTTTTGAATCTTTAATCGAGAAGAAAATTATCGATCCCAGCAAGGTCAAAATTGTAGCCGAATCTGAACCATTTCCTCAATACCCTTGGACAATGCAATCAAAATTGAAGCCAGAATTGAAAACAAAAATTCGTTCGGCTTTTCTTGAACTGAAAGACCCAGCAATCCTCAAAGTTTTTAAAGCGGATGGGTTTGGTTCCATTACAGATAAAGACTATGATGTAGTTAGGGATCTCGGTAAAATTTTGAATCTAGATTTTTCAAAATTTCAGTAATCTCTGTTGTTACAGTAATGCGCTTTTCTTTCTCTTTTTTGGAGTCGAATAAGAAGTGAAATCCAGTGAGAGCATATGTTTTTGCTGTCACTGGATTTTAGATTTTTGATTCTTTTTATAAAATAGCTGGTTTAATGCTAAACCAAAGAAACTAACGCAAGAGCCAATTAATAGGTAATAGTTTGAGCAATAAATCGAAGAATTATGGCTTCACAGACATAATTCTTAGGCTGCTTATTACTTTCTTCCCTCTCATTCCTACTTATTCAATCAATTTTCATGACAATAAATCATTCTCATAAGTTTGAACCACTGTTAAAGCAACAAAGGCAACAGAGGTATAAGCATTTACTGCAAGCAGCGGTGGTTGTTGTTGTAGTGATGATATCTTTCTTTTTAGTTGGTCTTTTTGACGGAAAAAGATTAGCTGAAGGAGTGCCTAGTGGGATTAATTTAATTAGCCAAATGCTACCTCCCGATTTTAGATCGGTTTCCAACTGGATAAAGCCACTGTTTGACACCTTGGCGATGAGTGTTGCGGGAACTGCCATCGCAGTTACTTTTTCTCTACCGTTATCTCTTCTAGCAGCTGGAAATACTACACCTCACCCGATTGTGTTTCAGTTATCACGTCTAATTCTCAATGGGTTAAGAGCTGTGCCAGAACTGATTATGGGAATTATTTTAGTGGCTGCGGTGGGGTTTGGTGCTTTGCCGGGAACGTTGGCAGTGGGGTTGCATTCAATTGGGATGGTGGGTAAATTTTTTGCTGAGTACATCGAACACGTAAACCCTGAGCCAATCGAAGCAGCACAGGCGGCTGGAGCCGACAAAATTCAGGTAATTTATCACAGTGTTTTACCTCAAGTTTTTCCGCAGATGTTAGACGTTAGCTTATATCGTTGGGAATATAACTTTCGTGCTTCAACTATCATGGGTGCAGTCGGAGCAGGCGGTATAGGGTTTGAATTAATTGGTTCTTTACGTGTTCTTAGATATCAAGAAGTATCAGCAATATTATTCGTCATTTTGATGATGGTGATAATGGTAGATAGTTTTAGTAACTTTTTGCGTAAACGGTTAGCTTGAGGACATATTATGAAGCCAAAGGTTGTGATTACTAACTGGGTACATCCAGAAGTCATTGAACTCCTCGAACCTCATTGTGAGGTGATTGCTAACCACAGTAAAGAGTCTTTATCTCGTGAAGAGGTTTTGGAACGGGCTAAATATGCTGAGGCATTAATGGTATTTATGCCAGACAGCATTGATGAATCTTTTCTGCGGCAGTGCTCCCAGCTAAAAGTGATTGGAGCCGCCCTCAAAGGCTACGATAACTTTGATATTAATGCCTGTGTCCGTTGCGGCGTGTGGTTTACAATTGTGCCTTCTTTATTGTCTGCACCTACTGCCGAAATTACAATCGGGTTATTAATTGTGTTAGCTCGACAAATGTTAGCAGGCGATCGCTTCATTCGTACAGGTAAGTTTGCAGGTTGGCGACCCCAATTTTACAGCATTGGTTTAGCAAATCGCACCTTGGGAATTGTCGGTATGGGTGCATTAGGCAAAGCGATCGCCCAACGTTTGGTGGGTTTTGAGATGCGGTTACTCTACTCTGACCCGGTAGCTTTAACTCCAGAACAAGAGTCAGCATGGAATTTATCACAAGTATCTTTTAATACTCTAATAGATGTAAGTGATTTTGTTGTGTTGGTATTACCTCTGCAACCAGAAACTTTTCATTTAATCAACGCCAACACTTTAGCCAAGATGAAACCAGGCAGCTTTTTAATTAACCCCTGTCGTGGGTCAGTAGTTGATGAACAAGCTGTATGTCAAGCTTTAGAATCTGGACATCTAGCAGGTTACGCTGCCGATGTGTTTGAAATGGAAGATTGGTATCGAAGCGATCGCCCCCACAGCATACCCCAGTCGTTAATAGAAAACACAAATCAAACCTTTCTCACTCCCCATATTGGATCTGCTATTGATGATTTGCGGCGCAACATTGCCATGGAAGCCGCCCAAAATATTCTGCAAGCCCTGCAAAATCAAAAACCACAGGGAGCAGTTAATTGTCCGTAAACAGTCAAATTTTCTAGTTTTTTCTGTTACACTTATGAAAAAAGCATTAAAATCATTGTAGGTCTTATCATGTAGTGACTTCAGTTATAGCAACGCTGATTTTTTACCATTATCTTGCAAGGGTTTTGTTGTAATGAATCTGCATTAACCATAAAAGGGACGCAAAAGCCATTTTCTTTTAACTTTTTACTTTCCTGTCTTCTTTAAAAAAGTTGTTTAATCTTGACTTTTGAACTCAAGTTGCTACTCTGCCTGAAGTCGTGCCAGCACTTCCACAAGTTGGGAAACCCACCCAACGCAATGACTCTTTTAGCCTTTTGAACGCCAGTTGCTACAAGTCGGCATATCCACCCAATGCACTGGCTCCTTATGAATTGATTTGCCCCACCTATGAATTTTGAGTACGTAAAAAGTTTTTTAGCCGTTGTCCAAACAGGGAGTTTTCGTCAAGCTGCCAAACAACTAGGAATTTCTCAACCCGCTGTCTCTCAAAACATTAAAAAGTTAGAAGCATCTTTAAACACTCAACTGATTATTCGCGATCGCAAGGGTAATCAATTGACTCCTGCGGCACAGAAATTACTTCCTTATGCCGAAAGTATAGTTTTGGTAACGAAACGAGCAGTTTCAGCCCTCAAATCAACAAATTTGCGAATTGGGGCGAGTTCTAATATTGGTATCTATCTCTTACCTCCGTATTTGAAATATCATTTGGAACAGTATGGTAATTCCTATGAAGTGGATTTAGTAATTGATACTAATCCGTTGATCGCCGACAAGTTAGAAACTGGATTAGTAGATATAGCCTTAATGGAGTGGTGGGATAATCGTCCAGGTTTTACGGCTCAACTTTGGCAAAGCGAAGAACTTGTCTTCATAGTGCCTCCAAATCATCCTTGGAGACATTTGCCGCAAGTTCCCAAAGCCTATCTAGAAAATATCGAAATGTTAGGTGGAGAGAAAGGTACAGGTACTGGACGCTTACTACAGCAATTTTTTGGCAATCAAGTTCACAAGATGCAAATTTCCCTGCAATTGGGTAGTACAGAAGCTGTAAAACGAGCTGTGCAAGCAGGGTTAGGAGTTTCAATTGTGCTGTCAAAATCTGTTATTCAAGAGGTTCAAGCAGGGTTACTACATGCCATTCCTATAGATGTAGATAACAAAATCTTACGCAAAGAATTATTTATTATTTGGCGCAGTAGCATATCTTGCCAGAGTCCAGTCCACCAATTTATTCACATATTATTAGATGAATTAACTTGAACTCAATATCGGACAGAAATTGCTATGAGTGAAAAAGTCATTCGCCAACAATACGACCAGATGGCAAATTCGTATGACCAGCGTTGGAATACATATATTGCCAGATCACTATCTGCTCTAAAAAATTGGGCAGAGATTCCACCAGAAGCTACAGTGCTTGATATTGGCTGTGGAACAGGAGAATTTGAGCAGTTATTACTCACTGAAAATCCACAGCAAGTGATTACTGGAGTAGATATTTCAGCAGAGATGCTCCTCGTAGCTCAACAAAAATGCTGTAATTATTCTCATGTTTCATTTAAGAATGCCAGTGTGTCAAATTTACCATTTGTAGATAACAGTTTTGATGTAATTGTATCTGCAAGTGCATTTCATTATTTTGATGCTCCTCATGCTGCATTGATGGAAATAAGGCGTGTTTTAAAACCAGATGGTAAGGTATTCATTTTAGATTGGTGTAAAGATTATTTATCGTGCCAAGTATGTGATTTTATCTTGAAGTTTGTTGACCCTGCATATAAACAGTGTTACACCCAAAAACAGTTTCATAGTTTACTAATGTCTGCACATTTTGATATGGAGCGAGCAACTAAATTCCGTTTTAGTTGGCTCATCTGGGTAAATAGGTGAAATGGCAAAATAGGAGTAAGTCGTTTTGAATTTTCAGAGATTAAGATGATCAAATTTCCCCTAACCCAATTGCTAGATGAGCAAGCGTGCTATGAATGGC
>JBIKYZ010000321.1:0-5345 GCA_044354985.1 Pseudanabaena sp.
ACAATTATTGGCATAATGGGTTTAGGGATAATGATTTGTTTTCGGTTGAAAGTTGAAACTCTCATTATCCCTTTTCGCTTAATCCCGCTCTTTCTTTGCTTCAATCTTGTCCAAAGTCCAATGTAAATGGTTTCTTACTAAGAAAGATGCAGGACTTGAGTGCTAGGATTAGGGAGGCGAAGCGCTACCAATCCTAGCGACTATCTATCGATTAATTGGAACGTAAAATGCTGTAGATTTAGGACAGGTTTTAGTTTTGGAATCACACTGGCGAAGATACTCCTTTTGCCAAGTATATGGAATTGAGAGTAAATCTCTAGAACCAGTCATTCCCTGTCCAATAAATAGAAGTAAAGCAAAACAGTTAAGAATGATGTGGATATTACGCCAGCGATTTTGTTTGTCCTTATAGATGTCTTGAGTAATGGCAACCGAGACAATCATCAATATCGCGGCGGCAATGCCATAGTAGTAGTGGGAGAAGAACCATTCATTGTCTCGTCGAAATACTTCTGGCTGTGCTCCCAACACAATTAATCCAACCGATGTTAAAGCTGCAAAAACATTGCGCCAGATTTTGACTTTTGCTTTAAACAAGAAGGTAAATGAAGCAGTTGTGGCGATGAAAATAGCTACTACAGAATAAGCTCGCAAAGAATCTTTAGAGAAGATATCATTTTTGAGAAACTTGGAAAAAATCGGATAAGCCATACCCAATAGGGCAACTCCTACAACTGAAATGCTCAACCAATTACCGATCACTACATGCTCAGATCCTACAACTGGGGGAATCTTGCTTTTTTCGCCATCAATGACTTGCAAACGGCGCTGGCGAACTAACCAAGCACGATTTACCACAATACCAATTAAAGGAAATACAACAATAACAGCGATCGCTGGATGTACTAAAGCAAAAAAGTCTTCCAGTTCCATAGTCTTAATCCATGAATTAATATTGTAATTTTCACATTAATTCACTTCTTTGTACAAGTGATATTTTCTGAAAGCCCGACATCTCTTGTACAGCAATTCCAGATCAAAAGAACCAAGAACTTTTTTTAAAAGTGTTGCTTTGCAACACTTTTAAAAAAAGTTCTTGGTTCGGGTTTGAAAGCAAAGCACTGTAAAAATAAAGCACTGTAAGTTTAAGAAGCTTTGGCTACTAAGCGATCGCATGAATTTACATGATTTACGATGTGGGGATAATCATGTTTCAATGTACGTGCATGTAAAAACGTAGGCAATGCAATTTTGCTAGTGGGAACTATGTCTATAGTCTGAGATTGACGCTGGCAGTCCAAGGATTTCACAACATTTTGAGAATCATTTTCCAAGTCAGTCAAAAACTGTAAAGCCAGATGGAGATGAGCTTCTAGATACTTGACGCGATTTTGTAATGCCGCAATAGTGGCTTCTTCGGTAGCCATAATATTACCTCCATCAGTTGACTATTACTGATCTTTATTAGACTAAATCTACAGAACAGAGTCTAGTTCTTGTCTCTATGTGTCATCATCCTGCAAAAGGATGATACTCATACGGTACTTTAGCCTTCTTTAATAGTGGTATAGGACTGAAGTTAGTTATGAACTGTAGAAGTACACATGGGCAAAATAGAAGTAACTGACAAATTGGGGTAGGAAGTTGCTATACAATTTATTTGTCTCATAGTCAGGTGTGAACGTTTATTCACGCATTATGCTCTATATAGTTTTAAAGTCAATGAAGGTATTGCTAAATGATATTTGCGGTTGATGTTGATTATCGAGAGGGAAAAGCGGTAGCGGCTGGAATTGCCTTTAATGATTGGGAAGATCATACGCCTAACAGCACATTTATCACTCAAACCGATAAAGTCGAGGAATATCAACCAGGGGAGTTTTATAAACGCGAAATGCCAATTATTTTGTTGCTTTTAGAGACACTACCACAACTCCCCAAGATCATTGTGATTGATGGTTATGTCTATCTCGATCGTTATCAAAAAGCTGGGTTAGGTTATCACCTCTACAATGCACTGGATGCTCAAGCTGCTGTAATTGGCGTAGCAAAAAGTCGATACAAAGACATACCGACAGAAGCGGAGGTATTTAGAAGTGATAGTCACCGTCCATTATATGTAACTGCGATCGGTATTGAGGAATCTAAAGCAAGGGATTTCATAAAAAAAATGCATGGTAATCATCGATTACCAACAATACTAAAAGCTGTAGATAGGCTTTGCCGAGATTCGCTCTTATAAGTACGACATCCAGCGCTCTGCGCTCAAACCCAAACCAAGAATTCCTTTAAAAGTGTTGTTTCGCAACACTTTTAAAGGAATTCTTGGTTTGGGTTTGAGCGATAATTGCTTTAATTACAACCCCAGAACCAAAATCTGTACCGTCTGCGCATCGGACGGTACAGATTTTAGTTTTTTATATTTAATTGTGCCTAGATACTTAGATAAAATGACAACATATGGATACAGTATTATTCGATCTTGATGGAACTTTAACCGATCCCAAAATTGGGATTACTACTTGTATTCAATATGCACTCAATCAACTTGGCTACGATGCCCCAGAAACCGATCAACTCCTTTGGTGCATTGGTCCGCCATTGACAGTCAGTTTTGCCAAACTACTCCAAACTACCGATCAAATAATGATCGATCGCGCTATTGCCCATTATCGCGATCGCTTTGCCACAGTTGGTCTATTTGAGAATGTTCTATATCCACAAATTCCTGAGACGCTAAAACTCATTCGCGCCGCAGGTTATCAAACTCACATTGCCACATCCAAACCCCATGTGTTTGCCAAGCGGATTATTGATCATTTTGAACTGACTTCTCTGTTTGATGGCATTTATGGCAGTGAATTAGATGGCACTCGCAGTGACAAAGGAGAACTAATTCGTCATATTCTCCTCACCGAAAATTTGAGCCCTGCTAAAACAGTTATGGTAGGCGATCGCTCCCATGATGCGATCGGCGCTAAAAAAAATCAGCTATTAGCGATCGGCGTTACCTATGGTTATGGCACTGAGGAGGAGCTACGAATTCATGGAGTAGATTTGATTGCTAACTCTCCTATGGAGATTACCAAATATTTGTAATACTTAGGACTTACGCAGAAATGCCCTGCAAGCCTCATTTTACCGTAGGGGCAATTCATGAATTGCCCCTACCTCTCGTTCTTTTGCGTAATTCCTTACTATTGGGGCTTTGTTGTGCCGCAGGCACAATTGCCGTTAAGCCCAAAAAGTTAATAGCGCCGCTATTAACTTTTTGGGCTTAACGGCAAAAGCTATATTTCGCTATATTTTATAGATGATATGCGATGATTTATAGCGTTATCGCATTCATTCCGAGGTTGTCCTATGCCCAAAGCGATCGCCGAAGCGGATACTTTTCTGAAAAAGAAGCTGCTTGGCTCAACGGATTTAGCTGATTCCGAGAAGATTTTTATCAAAAAGGGGCAGGAATTTTTTTTCACCGAATATAGCCCTGATCGCAATCAGCATCTTTTTCTTACCCTTGCCTCTCCGTTTCCTGCACTGGATGGCAAATCTCAATTACAGAAGGTCTATGCCTATGATCCTCATATCAAAATTGAAGGGGAAGATCTCAATAAGCTGATCAAGTTACCTGTCAAATATTGTTCACAACTAGACAACGATCAAGCGATCTTCGGAGCTGGTTGGCGACAGTGTAATACGACTAGTAACGCAATGCTAGCCGACTATGTGCTAAATGGAGCCTTGACAACAATGGCAAAAGCACAGGGATTCCCAGAGCCAGAGTCAGTCTATATGCGACTGGTGGGCAAGTATGGGGATACTATCGATCATGATGCTCAAACATGGGCTTTGAAAGAACTTGGTATTAACTCTTACTTTAGCTATTCTCTCTCCGCCAAAGACGTATTACTATCGCTCAAAGCAAATATCCCCGTAGTTGTAGGATTTGCCTACAAAGGCAGTGGTCACATTTGCGTAGTTGTCGGACATGATCCTGACAAAAAAGTTTGGCTGGTGCATGATCCTTACGGCACTCGTCATGGGGCTAGCGATTGCTATGATGTAGGCGTTGGCGGCGTTTATGATCCCTATAGCTATGCAGTAATGCAGCAAATTTTTTGGGATGGAGGCGGTGAAGCTGGCTGGGGCAGAATTGTCACTAGCATTAAGGGTAAGCCAACGGGTTTACCTTCAGGGCTATAAAAAAAGCGGCGCATTGCGCCGCTTTTTTTATTTACTGCGATTATTTACTGCGAAAAATTGCTCTTACGGGCAAATGATCGGATACTTTTGCAAAATAGGTGCGATCGCTATCAAAGCCAAGATCCTTTTGAGGATCGAGAATTTGTATTGACTGAGGAATATATTCTTCTTCTGCTCCCTTGGGAGATTTAGAGATAGCGATATGATCGATGACGCAACCAATGCCACGATTAGAATATCTAGGACGACCATCAGGCGTTTTCGGCTGACCGCGTTTTTTTAAGCAGTTTTCTTTTGCATCAGTTTCAATCACTTTCGTCAAAAAAGTCACTGGTGCATCACGTAACCCACGATTTTGGTCAGCCCATGTCGGACTATTGAAATCACCTACAAGAATCAGATCGGGATCAGATTGAGTGTTTTTTTGATATTTATCTACTTCTTTGCGCAGAATGTCGCTTTGATTTTGACGTAAGCGATCGGCATCCTTACCACCACCACCTTTCTGATGCACAACGACTAAGGTGAAGTCGAAATTTTTACCAGCTTTGAGATAAGTCACAAGTGGCGATCGCAAAGTCCCAGTTATATTGACCTGTCGCCATTCGGTTACTTTTTGAGCAGCGATCGCATCTTTACGATAGAACATTGCGATCCTTTGTTTACCACCTGTCTCTCCCAAAATAAAGTCCCATTGTTTGGATTTATTCAACTTCTCTTTTAACTTTTCAGCAGCAATTGGGCTGACCTCTTGCAAACCGATCGCATCAAAATTACGTTCAATAATCTGGCTCACAGCTTCTAATTTCTCAGTATTTAGCCCATCAAAATTTTCAAGATTAAAAGTTCCCAGTCGTATTTGATCAGGAGCATTTGTAGTCGCAAATGGATTTGAGCAACCTGCGATCGCAATTGCAAAAAGCCAAAAGACAGGCAAATATTTCAAGCGTTTAAAAAGCGATCGCTGCATTATCTTCTCCTAGTATCATATAAGAACTCCTCAATTACATCGATTAAGGAATGAGAATTAAATAACTTGTGCAAATGAGGATAGAATAAATAAGAAAAGAAGGCTTAATTATGTACTATTGCGAAGAGATTGAATCAGAGATGGTGAAGTTTTATATTTCGCTAAGCGA
>JBIKYZ010000308.1:0-5619 GCA_044354985.1 Pseudanabaena sp.
CTGGCAAATACTACTATCTTAGTACTCCTAAATCATTAGTGCTTCGATTTCTCATGCCCAATATTTGGGCATCTCTTAATGTGCCGTTCATCCATTTTTTGCTTCAATTTTTTCCAAACTCCAATCTTCAGAAGTCAAACTTAAATAGAAAATCTAAGAGGCGACGGATGCCGCCTCTTAACTTATGGGATTAGATCGAGGAACATCCCTGCGATCGCTGTTTCCGCAGCATCACAAATACCGCGTTCAGTAATTAGCCCAGTAACCAGTCTGGCAGGAGTAATGTCAAATCCATAATTTAAAGCCGTAGTTTCCAAAGGAGCGACTCGCACTTTGCCAATATTGCCATCATCTTGTAGCCCTTGCATATACAGAACCTCATCCGCGCTACGAGTCTCGATCGCAATCTCTTTGACTCCATCAACAATTTGCATATCAAAAGTGGAACTTGGCAAGGCTACATAAAAGGGAACATTATTGTCAAAGGCTGCGAGAGCTTTGAGATATGTACCAATTTTATTTGCAACATCACCGCTACGAGTAGTGCGATCGGTTCCCACAATGCAAAGATCGACTTTGCCATATTGCATTAATAGTCCGCCCGTATTGTCAGCAATCAGCGTATGTGGAATATTCGATTGTCCGAGTTCCCACGCTGTCAAATTTGCGCCTTGATTGCGTGGACGGGTTTCATCAACCCACACATGAATATTTAGCCCGCGATCGCTAGCTTCATAAATTGGCGCTAAAGCACTGCCGCGATCAACGATCGCTAGCCATCCTGCATTGCAATGGGTCAGAATATTTACAGGTTCGCCTTTGGGTTTAGTTTTAGCGATCGCCTCAATTAGTTCGCAGCCAAATTTGCCAATATTGCGTGTTCCAATCACATCTTCATCGGCAATGGCGATCGCTTCTTTAAGGGCAATTTCTACCAAATCTTGGTTTGCGGGTGCTTTTTCTAATACCGCAATCATGCGATCGACCGCCCACATCAGGTTTACTGCGGTCGGACGAGCGCGACGGATGACCGATGAGAGGGTCTTAATCTTTTCGCGATCGCCTTTACTTTCTCTAGCTGCTAAATACACACCAAAAGCGGCGACATTACCAATTACCCCTGCACCGCGCACAGTCATATCCTGAATCGCAAGGGTAGCATCGGCACTAGTTTTCAGGGTCTTAGTCACTGAACGAAATGGAAGTTGGGTCTGGTCAATCACCACCAGATCCCAAGCTTCTAACCAAAATGCTTTATAAGTAGAGTTCATAATTTCTTCTCGGCTATCCTCGGACAATAGCGCTATCTTTCCTCAATCATGCTCTAAGTCTATCCCCAGAGCAAATTTATTCTGTTACAAAAAATGGCGTTGCCATTTTGAAAATTGGTATTACATGATTTTAGATAGTGTGCCCCAACGCACGCTATCTAAAATCATTGGGGATTGCTTATACTAAATTACCTGAAATCTAGGATTGCTTTTTAGAGAAGTCGCATCAAAACATAGCGCCCAATTTAGAAATTGTTCATTAATAATTTCGTTTTGAGAATCGAGCAACAAAGCGAAATAATTTCCTTGCTGTTTGACTACAACCGCTGTATATTCCTTGCCGCGAACTACAGCATAGGTAAAATTTTCTACAGGTAAAGAAGCTGCCAACAGTGACTTTAGTCCCAAAGCTTGGAAAATTGGTTGTACCCAAATAATGCTCTTACTACCATCTACAAGCGTGTAATATTCCTTGGGAAGCCCGCTTAAGTCAAAAGTTGCGGCTCCTAGCGTATTAGCTTCAAATTTAGTTTCTTCTAGGGCTGTCATAGTTCTTAAAGCGCGTGATTCGCAAGAAATGATTTTGTGTGGTGCGGCAAAGCCGCACCACACAAAATCATTTCTTGATCTTATTAATTAGAAAGTATGTTTGCATTTCTCCCTTACCTTTAATCATAATCTTGCCACGATCAGTAAAGTTATATTTGTTCTTTAAAATTGCGTAGGTCGAGTCAGAGACTTGTATATGGTCAGGCATTCCATGCGACTCCATCCTGCTCGCGACATTAACGGCATCGCCCCACAGATCATAAATAAACTTCTTGATTCCGATTACCCCTGCCACAACTGGCCCCGTATTTATCCCAACTCGAATTTTGAAAGGATCTCCAAGATCACTAGCAAATTTACCAATCACATTTTGCATATCCAAAGCCATATCAGCGATCGCCTCTGCGTGATCGGGACGATACATAGGTAGTCCTCCCACCACCATATAGGCATCACCAATGGTTTTGATTTTTTCTAGACCATATTTTTCAGCTAAACCATCAAACTCAGAAAAAATTTCATTTAGCAGGCATACCAATTTAACTGGCGGAACCTTTGCAGATAGCTCTGTAAAACTCACAATATCTGCAAATAAAACTGTAGCTTCGCTAAAGCCATCGGCAATAATCTTTTCTCCCAGTTTTAGGCGATCGGCGATCGCATAGGGCAGAATGTTTAACAGCAGATTCTCAGAAGTATCTTTTTCCTGTTGAATCAGTGCTTCGGCACGTTTGCGTTCTGATATTTCTTTGATAATCCGTACATACATTTGATTAAAAGCTGCCATGACATCGCCCACTTCATCAGTCCGCAATGTCGCCATTGAATGAAATTGCAAATTCATTTGATCTTGACTGATCGAGTCGGCAACTAGTTCTAGATCCTCCCGCAATTTCAAGATGGGTAGAATGACGATCACCCCCAAGATCGCCAAGGTACTTGCCGTTACAAATAGAGAAATAATGGCAACTAAACCAATAATCCGCCATACATAATTAACTAGTTCATGCTGAATAAACTCGACATTGTGACGAACTATAAATACGTAGTCACTGCCAAGTTGCTTCCCATTCCATGCAACATCGTATCGATTGCCACTGCGAAGCCTTGCGATCGGCTGATCGCGGACATCCGCAGCAGTAAGATTTGGGACTTCACCCATTTGATAAAGGCGTTGACCTTTAGTATTTTCTACAGCCCACCCTGAGACATTGGTTTCTCGCTTGATCGATTTTGCTAAATCTGCGAATTCAGCTTCTGTTTGCTCTGTTTTCATTGATTTAGTGGTGTGCAAAAAAAATCTCGCTTGGATAGCTGAGACATTTTCCACCTGATCGATCAATTCTTGTTCTCGTCGAAAATATGACGGAACCAAAATAATTGCTTCAATGACAACAATACTGACGAAAATCCAAAAGGCAATTCGTCGTGATAGTTTTGCTTTTGCTAAGCTCAGCAGCGCTTGCGATCGCTCTTCCATGAGTGCTCCATGCTACTGACTTTAATTCAATCGTAGCAATGTCATCATAACAACCGTCATAGTGCTTAAGAAAACAAAAGGGGCGCTTTGCGCCCCTTTTGTTTTTAGGAAAGAGTCCAATCTTCAATTAGTAAATCAGGTATTTTACAGAAATCTTTGAGATTACTTGTAACTATTATGCCATTCACAGAAAGTGCGATCGCTGCAATCTGCAAGTCTTTCGTACCAACCTTATTATTTAATTTCTTTTTAAGATCTCGATAAATTTGATATGCTTTTTCATCAAAATCCAGAACATTAACCTTTTTAAAATATGTCAATGTATCCTTAAAACCCTTGTAAGCCCAGATACAGCGATCAGAGTTTACGTCCATAAACTTGAACCAACCACGAATTTGTTCTTCTGCAGTAATTGCGGTTATAGCAACATCTTTTGGATTAACAGTAGAAAGATGTTGCAAAACATTAGGATGAGAATTTTGTAGGTAAGTCACATGGTTAGTATCAAGTATCCACAAACTCATCTAATTCAATTCCCCATCAGCAATGTCTTGATGATTGGCTTCTATAGATGCAGTTACTTCTTCAAATAAGGGATTATCTTTGTGCATACCAGCCATTTTTAGCCAAGGATTATCTTGGTTAACATTAGGCAAAGAACCTAAAAGGTTTTCTACTTGCCTTAGTTGGCTGCGAGCGTCTGAAACTTTGTCTTCATATTCTTCAACGAAACTGGCAATTACATCTTTGAGTTCATCGACGGTTAAATTACTAACTATCTGGCTTGTCATGTTAAACCACTTTTACTGCTTGTAAAATTATAACCAAAACAAAAGGGACGCAAAGCGTCCCTTTTGTTTATCTTAATGCTGAGTTTTTCGATTTTTCGACTTCGCGATCTTTTTTGCCGCGCCAGATAAATCGTAATGGTGTCCCATCAAAGCCGAGAGTTTTGCGGAACTGATTTTCGATGTAACGCTTGTAGTTATCGTTGAAACGGTGGGGATCGTTGACGAATAAAATTATCGTTGGTGGACTATCAGAAATTTGGGTGCAGTAATATACTTTGCCCTGCTTACCGCCGCGACTGGTGGGTGGCGCGTGCCATGTAACCGCTTCATTCAGCGCTTCATTTAAAATCGCCGTGGGGACGCGGCGCTTATGTTGTTCATATGCTATATCTACACGCTCGAGAATTTGCTCGACTCGCTGCCCAGTGACCGCACTGACAAAGATAATCGGTGCATATTCCACAAACATCAGGCGGCTTTTTACATCGGCGGTGTAGTCGTAAATGGTGTAGGAATCCTTCTCGATCGCATCCCATTTATTGACCACAATTACGCAAGCTTTGCCTTCGTCATTAATCCGACCAGCCAGCTTTTGATCTTGATCGGTAACGCCGTCAAGAGCATCGATGATTAGCAAAACTACATCAGAACGTCCGATCGCTTTGAATGCTCGGTTAATGCTAAAAAATTCAATGCCGTAATCAATATTCTTTTTACGGCGCACACCCGCAGTATCAATCAAGCGATATTTCTTCCCATCGCGCTCGACCGACATATCGATCGCATCGCGGGTAGTGCCCGATATGGGGCTAACAATGCTGCGGTTCTCACCGATGAATGCATTCAGTAAGCTGGATTTACCAACGTTGGGACGACCGATAATCGCTACTTTGATTTCGTCGCTTTCTTTAACTACTTCTTCGGGTGCGGGTAGATGTTTAACTAACTCATCTAATAATTCGCCCGTACCGTTACCATGAATTCCCGACATTGGGATTGGTTCGCCTAAGCCTAGGTTCCAAAATTCAGCGGCTAGTGATAGCCCAAATTTAGAGCCTTCGCATTTATTTACAGCCAATAGCACAGGAATATTCTGCCGCCGTAACCAGCCGCCTAGCTGCTCATCAGCATCGGTAATCCCTGCCATTCCATCAACAACAAAAATCACAGCAGCAGATTCACGAATGGCAATCTCCGCCTGTTCGCGAATCATTGGTAAAAATTCAGTCTCATCGTCAAATACTAGTCCACCTGTATCAACGACTTGAAATTCATGTGCGCCCCAGAAACATTCGCGATAAACGCGATCGCGGGTTACACCAGGTTGATCGAAGACGATCGCATATTGCTCTCCCGACAGACGGTTTACGAGCGTAGATTTGCCCACATTGGGGCGACCGACAACGGCAACAATCGGTAGCGGCATGGCTTTACAGTTTTGGAATTCCGAACTCACTATAGTAACTTTAAATTAGTACAGTCGTCAATACAAAAACAAAAAGAGAGTTGCGGCGCGAAGCGCCGCAAC
>JBIKYZ010000164.1:0-11703 GCA_044354985.1 Pseudanabaena sp.
AAAATATGTTTGGGGGCGCCCCCCCCCCCCCCAACTCTCTTTTTGTTTTTTTGTCAGTCATAAAAAAAGTCGGAGATCTCAATCTCTGCGGTGGTATTGTACGAGAATTAATCAAGAGATAATCACACCAATCTATAAGCGTGACACGTAAGCAGAAGATCGCTACTTTTCTGGGAATATTGCTAGGGATTTTTATCGCGATCGCCAGTTACTTTTTCTATTGTCCTAGCCCAACTGCGGGGCTATTTCCTGCGGCGACAAATGTTAAAACACGCACGATTTATTTTGTGCATCATGATTGGCATTCGGGATTAGCATGGGCACAACAAAAGCCAGAAAACTTTGGAGCTGAAGAATGGAAAGATGCTCCCTATGTGGAAGTGGGTTGGGGCGATCGCCAGTTTTATTTTGCGGGTGATCAGTCTATTCCTTCAATGCTAAGGGCGGTATTTATTCCATCGGATAGCGTCATGCATGTGGTAAGTTTTGCGGAATCTCCTACGCAGTTTTTTAAATTTCCTGTATTGCCGATAGAGCTATCCGAAGCGGGATTTCAAAATTTATTTGCTTATGTGAAGCAGACTTTTGCGATTAATGAGAAAGGCGATCGCAAAGCGACAATTGGAAAAGGTCAATATGGGGTTAGTAGTTTTTATGCGGCTGTGCCAAGATATTTTTCTTTGTTTAACTGCAATACATGGGCGGCTGAGGCTTTGCGTAATGCGGGTTTATCCGTTTGTCCTAATCGCGCATTGTTAGCTAAAAATCTTGCCGAACAGATTAAATATTTGCAGAATTTAGGTAAGGGCAATTCATGAATTGCCCTTACCTAAATTCTTGTAGCGCCGATCGCAATATTTCCGCAGTTTCATAATTCTGTTGCTGCTCATGGAGTTGGATTGCCCTTGTGAAAGAGGCGATCGCTTCTGGGAAATAGCCTACTTTCATCAGCACGACACCTAGATTTTGGTGGGCATCGGCATAGTTCGGTTCGAGAGCGATTGCTTGTTGGTAAGCGGCGATCGCATCGGTAAAGAGTCCTGCGGTTTTGAGCGCAATTCCGTAATTAAAATGTCCTTGGGCGAAATTAGGAGCGATTTGAGTTACCTTTTCAAAATAGGCGATCGATTCTTTTTGGTTGAGTTCTTGATAGATATTTCCTAAATTGAGATAAGCGGAAAGTTTGACAAGGTTCGGAACATCTAAGGCAATTACTTGCTCATAGGCGTTTTTGGCTAGTTCCCAATCTGCATTTTGGTGATAGGCAAGTCCTAAATGGTAATGTAACTCACAACGAATTAAACTTTGTTGTTCGGCATCGTCAAGTAAGGCTAATCCCTTTTGTAATAGCTCAATCCCCAAATGGCGATCGCGATCTTGAGGACTACTAATGTACAAAGCACCTAGTTTGTTGAGCATATAACTATCATCAGGAAATGCTTCCAAATGTTTGTGCATCAATTGTTTGGCGAACTCATACTTATGTTTAAGCTGGATCTCGCTATCCGTATAACCGTAATGCAGTAAAACTGGAACTTCTACATTTAGTACTTGCCAATGAGGTTCTTGAGCTTGCAAAGCTACCACCGATTGATCGATGGATTCGTGATATAGCCCTGCAAATTTAATCGCAGGATGATTGCGGAATAGACGTAGTACTAGGGAATAGGGAGCTTGCTTTGCATCTATTTCCGATCGCAAAAGATTGACGGCTAGACAATCATCTCGTTGCATCACCTCTTGCAAGGTAGCGATCGCACTTTGCTCTAAAACCTCATCAGCATCAATTACTAAAATCCATTTGCCTTTTGCCTGTGCGATCGCATAGTTCCGCGCCTGTGAGAAGTCATCACACCAGTCAAAATGAAAGACTCGCGCTTCATATTTTTTGGCAATAGTTATGGTGCGATCGCTCGATCCTGTATCGACAACAATGATCTCATCGGCAAGCGATCGTAGACTCTCCAAGCATTGTGGTAAGCGTTGTTCTTCGTTTTTGACAATTAAACAAGCGCTTAAAATGATCGGCGATGGAGAATTAGCAAATCCTTTTTTGCTTGGTTTATCTGGTTTGGCTCGGGACATTGAGAATCTCTATGGTTATTTAAGTAGCAAGGCATAAGAAAACTTAAAAAGCACAGGTTAAGATCTCCGACTTTTTCTAAGCAGGCAGAGACAATTTGCGAATTCACAAAAAAAGTCGGAGATCTATGCATTTACAGGTTTATTTTGATCACCTACTTAGTAACTTTATTCCGTTCTAGATCAAAGCGATAGGCTTGGAATCCAGTGAAGTTTGCGCGTTTTTCGGAATTGGGAAGGGCGCTTGCTACATGCTCAAAGGGTGACAGATGAGCAGGTTTAGAGGTTAATAGGCGATCGTGCAGTTTCACGTCATCGGCGAGACTCCGCACACCATCATGATTGAGATAACTGACTCGCGCACAGCGTCCTACCGCCACTTTGACCAATTCGTTAATATCGCTAATTTCGTCAATATCTTCTTGTTTAATTAATGGTAAATGCCATTGACCTGCGGCTAATTGTTGCGGTTGACTCTCATCATAGGCAGCTTTCATTTTATTAGCAAGAACTTGGATTTCGGGCTGAGCGTCGGGATGGCAGCGCTGTTCAAAAAAGTTTTGAAATTCGGTTCCTGAACAAATTACGGTAATCGTGGAGAAAGGTTCCAACAGGCGATTGACTACTTGTTTATGGATGCCAATTTCTACCAATCTCCGCGCATGACGGATCGCATCAAGTCTGGCTTCTTGCCATACTGCTGATGCTGCTTGCATCTCGTCTTCGGTTACTTCTGTTTGGGCAGACATTCCCTTTTGATTTTTGCCCCAATGTAATGGATAGACTTCTTGACTCTCGACGAGTTTGATCATTTTCTCGACGGGAATGGCGCGACTGCTGCTGCTGTTTTTGCTGAGCATTCGATGGGTCATGAATTCTGAGTGAATCATGCGGTGGTAGGTCAGCACAAAGGTGGTCAGGCGATCGCCTGTTAAGTTAATGCTGTCAGCGATGATTGCGGCTTGGGGTTGAAACATGATGCTTAAATTCTTAATTCATCTAAGATTGTAGTCTATGGGGTATGGCTGTTAGCAGTTAGCGGTTAGCTATTAGCTTTTTGAGGGACTTGTGAGACGTGATAGGCTAGTGAAAAATTTGCGGAATTCTGGACATTTTTGTTGAGCGATCGCAGAGTCAAGTTGCCTGATAAAACGGGCGGTATGCAGTTGTTTGGAATATCTCATTCCTTCTTTTTGTTCTGAGGCTTGGATAATCGCGTTGGAAAGCTTTTGATGATAGCTCTGGGGAAATGCGGGATCTAGCCCAAAATTTTCGGGATTGCTAAATGATAGTTGGCGATCGGTTACGAGCCAGTGCTGCATTGCTTTACATTTATCACGAAAGTCGGGATCTCTTGCTAAGGTTTGATCCCAATCGGCAATGACCCAAGACTCTAATTCTGGTTTGGCGAATCCGATAATATGATTGACTGGCGGAATGTTGGGGTTGTTTTTCCATACCCGATCTAGGATATCTACAAATTCTTGAGATTTTTGTTGACAGAAATCGTTTGGATCTTTAACGCCTTGGGGTGGATAGTCGAGATCGTCAAAAATCAAAATGAGATCGCACATGGGATCGTTTAATCTAAATTTATGATTTAATCTCTCTTCAATTTCTTTGAGCAATGATTTACCCGTCAAGCCTTGAGATGCTCGATCTGTCTTGGGTTTTGCACCTAATTTGTTAGGTTTTATGCCTTCCTTATTACTAACTGGTGTCACTCTTTGGAATTCACAATTTGGAAATTCTCTGCGTAAGTATGGAAGTAGCCCTGATATTTCTGATTGTCCACCTCCTGCAAATACCCATACGATCACAGCGCCCAGCCTCCGATTTCAGGTTCACCCACTCGATACAGATCGCCAAGTTCCCAACCTTCATCTAGGCGCTCTTGAAGTCGTTCTCTGGATAGGGTTTTGACATGGAATAGGGTTTGCTCTGGGTTGGAGGCTTCAAAGACATGGACATTCTCTAGTCTGTCTGTAAATTTATCCAATAGGTCGGGGCTATGGGTGGTGATGATCACTTGTGTTCTAGCGGCGGCGTTTTTTATCCATTCGGCGAGGTAGCTCAACCATTGAACATGTAAGCCGACTTCTGGTTCGTCAATGACGACGAGGGAGGGTAAGTTAGGGGAGTTGAGGATGATTGCCCAGCACAACATTCTGACTGTGCCATCAGACATTTCATCAAGGTATAGGGGACGTTTGGTATTTTGTAAATGCCATTCAATGCTAATTCTGGTTCTACCTGTTCTGATGGGGCGAATGCGTTTTGTTTGTGGCACGATGTCGCGCATGATGACGTTGAGTTGGTCTTCAAAGTCGATGCTTTCTTGGATGAGGTTGTCTAGTACTAGGGCGAGGTTTTCACAGTCAGGGTTTAGATATTTCTCTTGAGAGCCGATTTCTGGTTCTGCATTACGAATCGCTTTTAGATTCATATTATTAGCGCTATAAAATCTCCAATCAGATACTAGATTGATGATTTTGCGACGAACAAGGTAAATTCTTTCAATATCTGATGAGTTTTTTGTAGTTTCTAGTAGTTTTGGAAGGATAGATAGACCAATCTCATCATCCTGTATTTCAGTCATTTTTGTGTATTTGGATTGCTCTGAATCTCCTGTAATATCTGTAAGAACAGTGCCAATCCCAATTGATTGGCGAAATTTATAATAGTATAGTTGATTGGAAAAATCATAGAAAGATTCCTCTACGATTTGAGGCAATTTCTTGTCTGAACATAAAATAGATAACCATAAACTTAACTCTTGATTTTCATCATGAAAATCATCTTCTGTTACAAAGTTGAATGATAAATTTACTTTTTCAGGATATGCGAATCCTACATTTAACATTCCAGATTTACTTAGATCTGCTACCGCTTTTGTAAAGTTTGTTGCATTATTTTTTTCTGGAGTAAAAATACCTGACAGACTACTACCTAAGAATCTCAGTAAACCTAAGAAGTTACTTTTTCCAGACCCATTTGACCCAATGAAGATATTCAAACCCTCACTTAATCTCAATCCTTGGTCTAGATCGAGATTTTTATATCTTTGAGTGCTAACCTTTCCAATATGTTTTATCTTCATGTTTTGCTGATTAATCTTATTTACTTGAAAATCCTCTAGCTAAAGGTTTAACTAAATTTCAATACTTTCTAGAAGTCAAAATCTCCTTCATCTCTCTCATCAAATTATCCTGTTCTTGTCGTAATTCTTCTAGGCGGATTAGGATTGTTGGTAATCTTTCTTGTATATCTAAATTGTTGGATTTGATTAATGGGATATTTTGAAAGATTTTGAATGCTGATATAAATGGAATTTTTAAAATAAACAGAAAAATTTGTGGAATAATTTTTATGATTGCATTTAGCAGATTCCAAAACACTAAAAATATAAACAGTATTAAGATGATGGCTAATAGAGGATGATTAACAATCCAAGCTATTGCTGGATGCTCAACCATCCACATTTGCACTGAAGTAAGAATTACTTCTTGAACACTATTTGCTATAGCACTACTTAGTTGCTCTGCTTTGTGCAATGTGTCATCAAGAGCAAGTTTTGTCTTATCTGCTGCTTCGGAGATAGAAGTTGTCGCATCATTTATTTTGTGAACTGAAATATTAGTTGCTTCATTCAATGCCCCAGTTGCTTTGTTAGTTGTTTCTTTGACTACACTAGCTGCTTGATTACTTGCCTCAGTAAGCGTCTTAACTGCGCCGTTTGTTGCATCTAAAACAGAGGTCTTAATTTTCGCAGTAGCCTCATTTAGACCACTTGTTACTTTAGTGAAGTTATTAGTTAAGTTGTTGAGGGTCTGTCCTGAACTGTCTGTCAAAGCTCCAAACTTGTCGAATGCATTTTTCGTTTCAGTAGCTACGGTATCGGTTGCTTTATCTGTAAAACTCTCAATATTATTTTTTGCATTTTGTATGGTTTCAGAAAAGTTATCCATCATTACTTAATGTTTATTATAGATTGATGATTATTCATATATTTTAGTCTAATTTAGCAATTGATTTCAGAATTTGGAGGACTGGATACATTTCATTGAGCGATTATCCTTGTTTTTGCGGTGCTATACTCAAATCACAGTTAATCTTCAAACTGCGGCTAAACCTATGACCCAAGTAATTATAGAAGACATAGATCCTATCGTAGTTGAAAAGCTAAAGCTGCAAGCAGTCCTGCGTGGGCGAACAAGCCATTTCATCCAATTCTTTAGCTAGTACAATAAAAGTCAGTGTCAATGATTAAAGTAGATTAACCATGACCCTCGCCACACAAACTATTCCCTCAATAACGCTCGATCGCTTTCTGACTCAACCAGAAACGAAACCCGCTAGCGAATATATTAACGGTTCGATTTATCAGAAGCCTATGCCCCAAGGTCAACATTCTCGACTTCAGCTTAAATTTTGTAATACTGTTAATGCTGTTACTGAAGACAAACAAATAGCCTTAGCTTTACCAGAATTGCGTTGTACCTTTGGTGGAAAGTCAATTGTGCCAGATGTGGCAGTGTTTCGATGGGAGAGATTGCCAATTAATGCGGAAGGAGAAATTGAGAATGTATTTTCCATTTATCCAGATTGGGTGATTGAGATTCTATCGCCAGAACAAGCACCGATGCGAGTGATCAGTAATATTTTGCATTGCCTCAAACATGGCACAGAAATGGGATGGTTGCTATTTCCTAAAGAGCGATCGCTATTAATATTTCAACGCGATCGCCAACCAATCGAAATCAATAGTGAAATAAATGCTACTCAGAAATTGCTTGTACCTAGTTTTTTGGAAGCAGAAATAAGTTTAACTCTAGATCAGGTGTTTGGCTGGTTAAAGGTGAGCAAGTAGAAAGAATTATCCATTAGTTCAACTTTCCAAGAGATTTTAGGATTTGGAGAACAGGGTAAAGCTCATTTTGCGATCGCCTTCATTTTGAAATGAGATACTCAAATCACAGTTAATCTTCAAACTGCCAAACAAACCCTATGTCCCAAGTAAAGTAATTGTAGAAATATCTTGATTTCCCATTATTAGCTTGTAATTTTATTTAGTCTTGATTTTAGGACTTATCTTTTCTCTGAACACTATTTAGTGATTTTTTAACCGCCTTGTCAAAGTCAGAAATATATTCTCGATCTTGAATCACTCGATATTTTTCATACTCGGATGCAGCTAGATTTTTAGCAACTTCAGCAGATATTGAACCAGCATTAGTTAAAACGTCGTAATCGTTAAAGCGCAAAAAAGCATCCAATTTATCAATCCAATCCTGCATTTTCATAGAGATTTGCCGAGCCGCTTGATTTTCTGCATAATCTAAATACATGGTGACAATGCGTTCTAACTCTTTAATTTCTTTTTCAATAAGATAGTTTTTTGCTACTGTGACATCCGATTTGATGATTTTCCCTTCAGGAGCATTTTTCCATGTTTGCAATCCCATTTTGGGCTGTTCCGCGCTGGCTCGACTTGCGATAATCTCTGCCGCAGTTTTCCCTGTAATAGCCCACTCCAACTTGTTTTGGACTGTCTTAAAAAAAGTCTGAGTAGTTGGAGATATTGAGTCATAGTCAATGCTGCATTGCTCGTAAATATCAGTAATTTTTTGATAAAAACGTCTTTCGCTGGCGCGAATCTCCCGAACACGCTCTATTAACTCGTTGAAATAGTCTTTGCCAAAATTCTTACTTTGCTTGAGGCGCTCATCATCCATCACAAATCCCTTGATGATGAACTCTTTTAAAGTATTAGTTGCCCAGATCCGAAATTGGGTTGCTTGATAGCTATTGACTCGATAACCTACAGCAATAACAACATCAAGGTTATAAAAATCTATTTGTCTCGTTACATCTCGGCTACCTTCACGTTGAACTACTCGAAATTTTCGAGCAGTTGGATCTGGCTCCAGTTCACCGCTTTGGTAAATTTCTTTCAAGTGGTAAGTTATTGTATTGCTCTCAACTCCGAAAAGTTGAGCGATTTTCTTTTGACTCAGCCAAAAAGTTTCACCCTCATAAATCACCTCAATTTTTACTGCTCCATCAGGAGAGGTATACAGCAAAATATCGTTGAACTGCGGATCTGTACTCATTTGTAAACTTAGGCAATAATTTCTACAAAATTATAACCTCTCTCCAAAAGGCAAACTACAATGGGATGTTTACTATTTCCGAAGGAGCGATCGCTATTGATATTTCAACGCGATCGCCAACCCATCGAAATCAATAGTGAAATAAATTCTGCTCAGCAATTACTTGTACCTAGTTTTTTGGAAACAGAATTAAATTTGACTGTAGATCAGGTGTTTGGCTGGCTAAAGGTGAGCAAGTAGAATAAATTATCCATTAGCTTAACTTTCCAAAAGATTTTAGGATTTGGAGAACAGGATAGAGTTCATTCCATCGGGTAGGAGAGAGAACCTTTGCTTGGACAGGCACATATCGCATATTCAGCAAGGACTATGAATTTCATGAGAATACCTCGGAATCCTTTATTTACCTCGCTTTGATCTGCAAAATGTTTGGGAACCATACAGCTGTCAATTCTTAAAAGCTTTTTAACACCAAAGCACAAAAATGGCTACGCCATTTTGTGTTTTTAAAAACCTTATAGGGTTTGGTTTTAATTCATAGAAGTGTTGCCACACTTTTGTGAATTGGTATTAATTAAAATCTAAAAGAGAAATGCGGCGCTTTGCGCCGCATTTCTCTTTTGGATTTTAAGACAGCTATATACTTACAAAAAGACTATAAAAAAATTATGAAAAATTTTGATTATGACTTATTTGTGATTGGGGCGGGTAGTGGCGGACTCGCCGCATCCAAACGAGCCGCCGCATTTGGTGCAAAAGTAGCGATCGCAGAAGGTGACCTCGTAGGTGGCACTTGTGTGATTCGTGGTTGCGTACCCAAAAAGCTGATGGTCTATGCATCACATTTTTCGCATTTCCCTCAAGAATCAGCTGGTTATGGCTGGGATATCCCCGCAGGTAAGCTCGACTGGGGCAAACTCCGCGATGCCATTCAAACTGAAGTATTTCGCTTAAATAAACTACATATTAGTTTCTTAGAAAAAAGTAATGTTGAGCTAATTTCAGGATTTGCCAAATTTGTTGACGCTCATACTGTATCCGTGGGCGATCGCCAATTCACTGCCGAACGCCTTCTCATAGCTGTCGGAGGTGAAGCTGCTAAGCCAAACTTAGCGGGTATGGAATATGCCATTACTTCCAAAGACATGTTTTTATTGCCGCATTTTCCACAGCGGTTTGCAGTGATTGGTGGTGGCTATATCGGTACTGAGTTTGCAGGAATTATGCGTGGACTAGGGGCTGAAGTAACGCAAATAATTCGCGATCATTCAATTTTAAAAGGCTTTGACAAGGACGTGCGAGACAATGTCCAAGAAGGTATGGTTAGCCATGGAATTCACTTTCATATTGGCGTTGACAGCAAGTCCATCACGATTTCTAAACATGAGAATGATGAACTCACAATTTCCTTTAATGGTGAGGATGGTAACCCTCAGCAAATTACCGTTGATACTGTTTTAGCCGCGACAGGACGAAAACCAAATCTCGCGCATTTAAGTTTGGAACAAGCAGAAATTGAAGTTGTTAATGGCGCGATCGCTGTCAAAGAAGATAGCTGCACTAACCAACCAAATATCTATGCGATCGGGGATTGTACCAATCGGGTGAATCTAACACCTGTTGCGATCGCAGAAGGTCGCGCCTTTGCTGATACGGTCTATGGTCATACGCCCAGATTCATTAGTCATACCAACATTCCCTCAGCGGTATTCTCCCAGCCCGAAGCCGCTACCGTTGGCCTATCTGAAGAAAAAGCACGAGATATGTATGGCGATCGTATAAAAGTCTATAAAACTAAATTCCGTCCGATGTTTTATAGCCTTGCAGGTGGAGAAGCAAAAACGATGATGAAACTAATCGTAGTTGGCGAAGAAGAGAGAGTTTTGGGGCTACAAATGGTGGGTAAAGATGCCGCTGAAATCATTCAAGGCATGTCTTTAGTTGTAACGATGGGTGGTTGTAAAAAAGATCTCGACAACACCATGGCAATGCATCCCACTGCCGCCGAAGAATTCATGGCAATGAGTTAATTTCGTGGATAGGCAAGATGACTTTTATCAAATTGCTGACTAATTTTTTGCTGTCGCATCGTAAATCTTGCTCAGGAAATAAAACCTAAAAGATAAGTTGTGGCGCAAAGCGCCGCAACTTATCTTTTAGGTTTTAACTTGTCCTAGCCATCTCTTGCATTGCTATACAAGGGGGACTGGGGGAGCTAAACCTTGAAACGTAGACAACAGATAGACTTGTGTATACACCGTCCGTCATGCTCAAAATATTTTTCTTGACTCTCCCCTATGGGGATACTGTGTAATCACAGTTATACCAAAGTACAAAATGACTTAGCCATTTTGTGTTTTTAAAACCCTTACAGGGTTTGATTTTTAATTCATAGAAGTGTCGTCACACTTCTGTGAATTGGTATTAGAGGTTTATGAGGTCAACGAAATGCTCAAAATTGGAGATTTTTCTAAACTCAGTCAGGTGTCCATTAAGGCTCTGCGCCTCTACGACGAAATGGGATTACTCAAACCAATCTCAGTCGATCGCTCTTCGGGATATCGGTTTTACTCTGCTAGCCAATTGCCCCGACTCAATCGCATTATTGCTTTCAAGGATTTAG
Organism: Pseudanabaena sp.; assembly: GCA_044354985.1. Lineage (GTDB taxonomy): Bacteria > Cyanobacteriota > Cyanobacteriia > Pseudanabaenales > Pseudanabaenaceae > Pseudanabaena. Next base: position 10,819 of record JBIKYZ010000164.1, read on the forward strand.
GATTCTCTTTAGAGCAAATTACTCAATTACTCAATGAAGAAGTCTCTCCAGAGCAGATACGTGGAATGTTGCGGCTGAAGCAAGCTGATTTGCAACAACAGATTGAGGAAGAACAAGGGAGATTGATGAGAGTAGCAGCCCGACTCAAACAAATCGAACAGGAGAATGTAATGTCTGACTATGAAGTTGTAATTAAGAAGATGGAACCGATCACGGTTGCTTCAATTCGCGAGCTTTTGCCTAATTATTTTGCGATCGCAAAGCTTTTTCAAGAGCTATATCAATATCTCGCTCAGCAAGGGCTTACCAAGTTCGATTATGATGCTGGCATCTGGCATGACAATGGTTATAAGGAGAGCGATGTTGATAGTGAGGCGGTTGTGTCTGTACCTGCTTCGATAAAAGGGAATGAACGCATTAAAGTCTATGAACTTCAAGGATATGATGCGATCGCCTGTGTGGTTCATCATGGAAGCTACAGCACGCTTAATAAGGGTTATCAACATCTGCTAACTTGGATTGAGAATAACGGCTATCGCTGCATTGGTGCAAACCGCGAGTTTTACATTGAAGGTGGCGCGGAACTTGATAATGAGTCTTATATTACTCATGTTACGCAGATAGAAAAGTGAGAGATTTGACTGAGATAAAATAGGCTGAGAAAGTATACTGGAGAGAGATTAGAGAATAGTTGCTTCGTCAAAATGTAAGTAAGAGTGGCAAAAAGGATAAAAACATGAAAAAGAATATGTTAGATCTTTACATTGGACTTTGGACAAGATTGAAGCAAAGAAAGAGCGGGATTAAGCGAAAAGGGATAATGAGAGTTTCAACTTTCAACCGAAAACAAATCATTATCCCTAAACCCATTATGCCAATAATTGT
>JBIKYZ010000093.1:0-17231 GCA_044354985.1 Pseudanabaena sp.
CAAAAAGTATTTGTATCTATATGTAGCCATGTTTGAGTGGGCATACAATCTTAGCTGGATTGATTTTGATTTCCTTCGTCGTCTTCTTATGCCTCCTTCCACCTATTTACCTAGATGAGCCAAGATCTTTTGGGGTGGGTATTTTGGGTTAATTATTAACAGTAACAGAAGCTCGCAAGAAAAGATTCAGTTATTATTGTTACTAATGTTACGTGGAACGCAGATGATGAATCTCTTGCTACTAGCGTGACAGGGCAACCACGGGGGGATTGCCCCTACCTGAAACAATTCATGTTCTGTAGGGGCTGGGCCCCCGTGCCAGCCCCATACCTATGCTATGACAAGATTTCCTTCCACGTAACAGTCAGATAGTTATTACAAAAATCTTGACAAGTAGCCTAGCTCTAATTTAGTATTTTTGCAAGTTCAAGTAACTTTGAACTAGTTTAACTAAATGTGGGGGGACCACAATAATAGCTTTGAATTAGGTTAATTAGGATTCTATCTAGCCAGGCTTTGAGTTAGGTTGAATTAGGATTCTCTCAAGTTAAACTTTAAACTTAAACTAAATGTGGAGACACAAAACCATGACTAAGAAAAACCTCAAACCCCAACAAGCCGCACCTGTGCAACGGGAAATTAATACCACTTCCTCTGTGGGTGGTACAGGGCTGACACCCCTAATTAATCCGTATAATAAAAGCGGGGTTGATCCTTTTGCGGGCGACGACGCAGAGTAGTCCCCTTGATTCTAACACTAACCTCAAAAAGTGTCACAGGAATTCCTTCCACGTATCATTCAGTTAATAATTCAAGTTCAACTAACTAACAAGTTCAATAATTGGAGACACAAACCATGACTAAGAAAAACCTCAAACCCCAACAAGCCGCACCCGTGCAACGGGAAATTAATACCACTTCCTCTGTGGGTGGTACAGGGCTGACACCCCGGCAACAACAAGCTAAGTCGGGTGGTACAGGGTACACTCCTTTTGCGGGCGACGACGCAGAGTAGTCTCCTTGATTCTAACATTCACCTTAAAAAGTGTCACAGGAATTCCTTCCACGTATCATTCAGTTAATAATTCAAGTTCAACTAACTAACAAGTTCAATAATTGGAGAAACAAACCATGACTAAGAAAAACCTCAAACCCCAACAAGCCGCACCCGTGCAACGGGAAATTAATACCACTTCCTCTGTGGGTGGTACAGGGCTGACACCCCTGTATGCCGAACTGCTTATGATATCTCGAGCAGATCCTTTTGCGGGCGACGACGCAGAGTAGTCCCCTTGATTCTAACACTAACCTCAAAAAGTGTCAAAAGTCTTTTTCTACTTGCCATGGCGCACGGTTCGCATCTATGAATTGACTCACAATCCTAGTCAGTTCGGGGCTTTCCGTTACCTGGCACGGAGGTTGAACAAGATGAGACTTAGATTTTTTCGGGTTGGTGGTTAGAGTCTTATTGGAGAGATGAACCCCAGCCAACAGCTTACTACCCCAGTGGCATCGGGTTGGGGTCTTCTTCTCCTTGGGGTTGTACCTTTGGCAAAAGCCTTTATATTTCCTGGCACAGTCTTCTAAACTATTCCCTAGTTGTAGGAAAGCAGGATGCCATTGAGTTAAGCCATCATCGGTTAACCGCTCATAACTGCCGTAGTTACTGAAATCGTAGAAGAAACCAGAACGCATTTTTGCCGCCTTCGGGTTGTGCAGGTTCGATCAGATAATGGACATGATTGGACATAATACACAAAGCATAAAGCTTGAAATTGTATTTGTTCAAAGCCTTCTTGATGGCATAAAGAAACACTTCCCGACACTCGCGCTTTTGCAGTTTAAACTCACGGTTATTGCAACGGATGGTGATATGGTAAGAATATCCAGACTGTAAATTTCGAGGTTTTCTGGGCATACCTTTTAACAATATAAAAACTAGCCATTTTATGATAGCTGATGTAATCCAAAAAGACAGAATCAAAGAACAAAAACTACAGTTTATTCGCAATCATCAACAAGTCTTTGATGTTGAGCCAATTTATCCGCTACCCTTATTTGAAGACTTTGTAATGGGTGTAGAAGGTGACTGTAACATTGAAGTCTCTTGCAAGATAGAATCAGACAAGTTAATTGCCTCAAGATTTATGTTTTTTTTCAAAGATAAGGCGCAACAATGGCAAAAATATCTTCATCAATCTCTAGTATTTTTTAGTCAAGTAGAAAACCGTGTTGGTGTGCAAATTGATTATTCTTTATTACAGCAATTTTTAGGTTCTAACTTTGATTTTAGTAAAGTTACTATGCTTTCTGCGGGTATTGATTTAAGAAACAATCTGGCTGAATCTAGCCTAAAAATGCACATTAGAATTAAAGATTACCCCGAAAAGTTAGATAAAGCTTTATCCTTAGCAAGTGATAGTGACGATTTGATTCCTGTACGCCAATTTCTCTCCGTTGTTGGCTTTGATTTTTATTTTGATGGTCGCAGTGCAATTGAACTTTATCCTGAAGTTCAAGAAGAAGATTTTGCCAAACCAGAAACTCAAAATTTAGTCTGGCGATATTTACCCAATTTTGTTTTAGAACCTCTAAAAGTCACCAGCTTATTTGGTTTTGGTGTATCTAAAGCCAATGACAATCCAGTTCTTTACTACAGCCTCAAAAATAGACAAGATTTAGTAAATTATTTTAAACTCAATGATTCCGCCCAAAGGGTTCACAGCTTTTATCAACATCAAGATATATTACCTCAAATGTGGGTAGGTACTGCCCAAAAAGAGTTAGAAAAAACCAGAATTGAAAATATTAGACTTTATTATTACAAATCATTTAAAACGGAGTAAGCTTTATGTTGACGATAAAAGTGAATGACTTAAAACAACTCTATGACATTGATGATGCTCAATGGTTAGAAGAAACGGTTTGGCTACTAAAAAAGCATCAATTTCAACAGCTAGATTTAGATAATTTAATCGAGGAATTAGAAGATTTGGGAAGAGAGAAAAAAAATACGGTAGCCAGCCTCTTAGAACAAATTATCCGTCATTTATTATTACTGCAATATTGGACAACTGAAGCCGAATATAATACTATTCACTGGCAAGAAGAAATTTATCATTTCCGTACTCAGTTAGGACGAAAAATTACCGCCAATCTCCGCCATTATTTAGAGAAGGAATTAAATTCTATTTATCAAGATGCGTTAGGATTTGTGAAAATTAAAACCATTAATTCCGTTGTTTTTCCGCCTGATTGCCCTTACTCCCTAGAACAATTACTTGATCGATCTTGGTTGCCGTAAAAATTAATAAGGAAAACATCAACATGACTAACATTCCTGGACTAAAAAAACTATGGACAGAAACTAGAGGTGATCCTAAAATTTGTGTCGCTGTACTCGATGGTATCGTTGACCAAAATCACCCCTGTTTCGACGGTGCGGACTTAACCCGACTCCCTAGCCTAGTATCAGGAGAAGCCAACCAAAATGGCTCTATGTCAGCGCACGGCACTCATGTTACTAGTATTATATTTGGTCAACATGATTCACCAGTAACAGGAATTGCTCCCCAATGTCGAGGCTTAATAATTCCCGTTTTTGCCGATGAAAGCTTGAAATTATCGCAATTGGACTTATCCCGTGCGATCGAACAAGCTGTTAATAACGGTGCTAATATTATTAATGTTAGTGCGGGACAATTAACCGATGAAGGGGAAGCAGATACTTGGCTGCAAAAAGCCATTCAATTATGCCAAGAAAATAACGTATTGCTAATAGCGGCAACGGGCAATGATGGCTGTGAATGTTTGCACGTCCCCGCATCTTTGCCCACCGTTTTAGCAGTGGGAGCAATGGATGATCAAGGTAAACCCGTTGATTTTAGTAACTGGGGCGAAGCATACCAAAAGCAAGGCATTCTTGCTCCTGGAAAAGACATTTTAGGAGCTAAACCTAGCGGTGGTACAACTCGCTTAAGTGGTACAAGTTTTGCGACTCCTATTGTGAGTGGAGTGGTTGCCTTATTACTGAGTCTGCAAATTAAAAGAGGAGAAAAACCTGATCCTCAAAAAGTTAAAAATGCCCTTTTACAAAGTGCTACACCCTGTAATCCTAAAGACACCGATGATCAAGGTCGCTGTTTAATGGGCAAATTAAACATCCTTGATGCGATAGAATACCTAACAGGAGAAACAATGTCCGAAGAATTAGAATTAGAAAGCGTAGAAGCTTCTGGTTGTGGTTGCCAAGATACTCAAACTAACGAGTCTGAATTGGATAATCAACTAGAAACAGCATCAGAAATCAAACCTGATGAAGTCGTTGCATCTGTAACTACCCAAATACCAATTAATCTTCCCTCATCCCCTCAACAAACTACAAACCAATCTACCATGTCAAACCGTACCTCAAATTTTGTTACCGCCAGTGAAGCACCTAGCGAACTTGAAGGCAAAAACTTAGTTTATGCTTTAGGTGTATTGGGTTATGATTTCGGTTCAGAAGCTCGTAGAGATTCCTTTAAACAATTAATGCCAGGGGTCACTGTTGAAGGAACAACGATTCCTGCTAACCCCTACGATGCTCGTCAGATGGTGGATTATTTAGGGGAAAGTTTATCCGAAGCCAAGGCGTTGATTTGGACATTAAATTTAGAATTGACTCCTATCTATGCGATCGAACCCGTTGGCGGTTTTTCCCGTGATGTTTATGAAGTTTTACAGGGTCTTTTAGACGGTCAAATTCAAGCAGAAACCGATCCTAATTTTGTTCAGCGTGTGAGTATTCCTGGGGTTTTGACGGGTCGCAATGTCAAGCTTTTCTCTGGTCAAGTCATTCCCGTTATTGAAATTAACAATACACGCGGTTTATACGGTTGGAAAGTTAATAATCTTGTTAATGCGGCGATCGCAAGTGTGCAAGCAGAAGCTAATGATGCTCAAGAAGATGCCATCCGTCGCACCTTGAGCAGTTTCTTGAATCGTATTTATTATGACTTACGCAATTTAGGCACAACGTCCCAAGATCGCGCCTTAAATTTTGCTTCGACTAATGCTTTTCAAGCAGCCCAAACCTTTGCTCAAGCTGTGGGTGCAGGTTATGAATTGGATAGTATTAATGTGGAGAAAAGTCCTTTCTGTCGTTTAGATAGTGATTGTTGGGATGTTAAACTGAAATTCTTTGATCCTGAAAATAGCCGTCGCGCTAAGAAGATTTATCGCTTTACTATTGATGTGAGCGATACTGTTCCTGTTACATTGGGTGAAGTGCGTTCTTGGTCTAGTGCTTATTAACTTGCATTAACTGTAGGTTGGGGAGAACGAGAACAAGCCCCAACCTACCAACAAAAATAATTTTCCCACTCCTCCAAGTCCCAATAAATAAAATGAGATTACCTAACCTTTCTCCGCCAGTCAAAAGACCTGATGTTATTTATCCCCATCGTTCTGTAGATGTGATTCACGGAACTGCTGATGAATTACTTGCTATTCGTCTGAAATTATTACATGGTGCGAATTACAATGATCCCGCCGCTTTTGCTAACAGAAGTTATCAACAACTTAAGTCTTCTGGCTGTCGATGTGGATTGTAAGATGATTTGTGTATCTAACTTGAAATTAAACTAGGAGTTGATGAAATTATGAGCGAAAAAACTAAAATTACTGAACCTGTTAGCCAACCTGAAAAAAAAGAAATTAAACAGGATTGTATGATGACTGGACTTTCGGATTATGGTTTTTGGTCACAAAAGGTTAAAGAAGAACGCGAAGCCCGAAAAGAACCCGATCCTTCTTTCCGACGCGGACGTATTTGGTGTTAGTTATACCTTGAACAACGTAGGATGAGTTCTGAAGACTGAGAGAACTGTATGGTGCATCAACTGCCGACTGGCGCAAAAGATTTACTTCCCCTAGATGTTGCGTAAAATTCAGTCATGGTCGGTTGGTTCTCAGATGCTTGAGAGATCGCTTGTTTCAGTGCAGGAATGATTGCATCAAGGTTGACCGCTTGCTGTACTCGCTCTGGTGATAGTCCATGCCATATTTCAGGCAGTTTCAGGGGCGTTGCCATTTCTTGATTTAAAAACCCTTACTGGGTATGGTTTTTAATTAGCAAAAGTGTAGTCACACTTTCGTGAATTGGTATTATGTCCTAACAAGAATGGTGACAGCTATAATTGATCTATAAGGAAACTGTAATTGCTCAGATTCCTGACTTTTTCTTTTCAATCATAGAGCGGTTTTACTAGCCACAAAAAAAGTCGGGGATCTCACAGCGCTTTGCGTTCAAACCCGAACCAAGGAAAATTTTGAAAGTGTTGCAAGAAAACACTTTCAAAATTTTCCTTGGTTCGTTTGATATGCATACTCCCTTCTCAATATAAAAATAGACGTTAAAACTCAAGGATTAGCGGCGCTTCGCGCCGCTAATCCTTGAGTGGCAAGGGAATAGCGACCTAATAGTTTACTAAGGAAACAATCGGCACTTCTGGTAAAGCTTTTCTGCCATTGAGGAAATCTAGCTCAATTAAAAATCCATAGCCAACTAGCTCAGCGCCTGATTGCTCGACTAGTTTGGATGCTGCCGCCGCTGTCCCACCCGTGGCAATCACATCATCGATAATCATCACGCGCTTACCTGAAGCGATCGCATCTTGATGCATCTCTAAGGTATCAGTTCCATATTCCAAAGCATATTCAACCCGAAATACTGCTGATGGTAATTTTTTAGGTTTACGGACAGGCACAAAGCTACAACCTAAAGCCATCGCCAGTGGTGCGCCAAGTATAAAGCCTCGTGATTCAATGCCAATAATACAGTCGATCTCCCCAATATTCAGTTCTGCAAATTTTGTTTTAAAGCCTTGGATAACTGCTGACAGCCCCTGAGGATGTGCTAACAAAGGCGTAATATCTCGAAACATGATGCCTTGCTGCGGAAAATCAGGAATATCACGAATAATGCTTTTAAAATCCATAGGGTTGCTTGCTAGAGAGTGTCACAATTTTATCTGTATGCGCGATCGCATTTAACACAAGAGTATCGCAGTTTCATAACCTAATACCCATGTAGAAGCAGCATTTGAGGACGCAAAGAACCTAATTTTTGTGGCGCGGCGAAGCCGCGCCACAAAAATTAGGTTCTTTATCTAAATTTTGATCTGCATCAAAAAACATGCATGTATACTGTATGCAAAGTATATGGGTTTGTTGCGATGTATGGCTTAAAAGCAATTGTCATCGGTGCGGGTATTGGTGGGCTTACTACAGGAATTGCCTTGCGACAAGCTGGTTATGAAGTAGAAATTTATGATCGGGTGCGGGATTTGCGTCCGATCGGCTCAGGAATCTCACTCTGGTCAAATGGAGTGAAAGTCCTCAATCGTCTTGGGCTCAGCCAAAAGCTAGCTGCGATCGGTGGAGAGATGCATTACATGGAGTACCGCCATCTTTCGGGGAATGTTCTTAATCATATTTCATTGCAACCATTAGTTGAAGAAGTTGGGCAGCGTCCCTACCCTGTCGCAAGGCGGGATTTACAAAATGTGCTTTTAGAGGCTTTTCAATCTGCGGGTGGCAAGCTAACACTTGGGGCTAAGTGCATCGGTATTTTGGAAGGCTTTCGTAATGTCACGGCGAAATTTGAGGATGGCAGCACAGCCACGGGGGATCTATTGGTAGCCGCAGATGGAGTGCGCTCTCTCTTGCGCCAGTACATTCTCAACGAATCCGTAGAACCTAAATATGCTGGCTATGTTAACTGGAATGGGCTAGTTCCTATTAGTACAGAGCTTGCCGCAGCAGATACTTGGTCAATTTATGTGGGAGAGCATAAACGTGCATCGCTGATGCCTTTAGCAGGCGATCGCTTCTATTTCTTCTTTGATGTGCCATTACCAATGGGAACAGTTAACGATTGCGCTAACTACAAAAGTGAATTGAAGCAACATTTCCAAGGTTGGGCTAGGCCTGTGCAGTTATTAATCGATCGCATTGAACCTGAATCTGTGGCTCGTTTAGAAATACATGATGTTGGTCCGATCGCAAAGATGGTGAAAGGTCGAGTAGCTTTGCTCGGTGATGCCGCCCATGCTACTTGTCCAGATTTGGGGCAAGGTGGATGTCAAGCGATCGAAGATGGATGGGTGTTAGCCAACTATTTAGCATCTACGAACTTAAGTGTTCCTGATGCACTACGACGCTACGAAAATGAACGCAAAGTCCGCGTCACCGAAATTGTCAACAAAGCCAGAAATCGTGCTGAAACTATTCATGGGAAAGATCCTGAAATCACCCAAAAATGGTATGACCAACTCTCTCAAGAAGATCCCTTGGATGTAACCAAAGCGATCGCCAAAATTATTAATGGAGGACCATTACATTGAGCAATTCATCAAGTTGTTATCCGATTACAACGCTCAACCAAATGAGCCAATCAGAATTTATAGAAGCCATCGGTTCTATCTTTGAACATACACCAGAGATAGCCGCTGAAGCATGGCGATCGCAGCCTTTTGCCGATGTTCAGAGTTTACATCAAGTGATGGCTGCGATTGTTTTGAAAATGAGCGATGATGCACAATTAAAGCTAATCTGCGCTCACCCCGATCTTGGCAGTAAGTTCAAAATGGCAGAGGCTTCAATACAGGAGCAATCTACCGTTGGACTCGATCAACTCTCAGCAACAGAATACGATCGCTTTCAATATCTTAATCAAGCCTATAAAGACAAGTTCGCATTCCCTTTTATTATCGCTGTTCGTAACCACACCAAAGATAGTATCCTCAAAGCTTTTGAACAAAGGCTGCTAAACAATCTGGAAGTTGAGAAAAAACAAGCGATCGCTGAAATCATCGAAATAGCTAGATGGCGGTTGGTTTTGGCAACTAGCAGTTAGGGAATTACGAATTACGAATTACGAATTACCCAATCACCAATCACCAATTACCAATTACCAATCACCAATATTCAACTATGACATACCCAAGAGATATGATTGGCTATGGGAGATTTATTCCCGATGCAAAATGGAAAGATAATGCTCGTGTTGCTGTTCAGTTTGTAATTAATTACGAAGAAGGCGGTGAAACTTGTATCCTGCATGGTGACGGTGCATCTGAGACGTTTCTGTCGGAAATTGTGGGCGCAGTTCCCTTTAATGGACTGCGACATATGAATATGGAATCTTGTTATGAATATGGAAGTCGTGCAGGATTTTGGCGCTTATATCGCATGTTTTGCGATCGCAATATTCCCGTAACTATCTATGGTATTGCTATGGCTCTTGCACGCAATCCCGAAGCCGTTGCTGCCATGCTTGAAGCGGATTGGGAAATTGCTAGTCATGGTTATCGTTGGATTGATTACAAATATTTTTCACCCGAACAAGAGCGAGAGCATCTGCAAAAGGCGATCGCGATTCATACACAGGTAACGGGCGAGCGTCCTCTTGGCTGGTATACGGGGCGCACTAGCGAGCATACAAGACGTTTAGTGGTAGAAGAGGGTGGATTTCTTTATGATTCTGATAGCTATGCCGATGACCTTCCCTATTGGAATTATGAATATGGTAAGCCACATCTGATTATTCCCTATACCCTTGACAATAACGATATGCGTTTTGCTACTCCTCAAGGATTTAATTCAGGAGATCAGTTCTTTGCCTATTTGCGCGATGCTTTTGATGTTCTCTACGATGAAGGCGAAACGTCGCCAAAAATGATGAGTATCGGCTTACATTGTCGTCTCGTCGGGCGACCAGGGAGAGCGGCGGCTTTAGCAAGATTTTTGGACTATGTGCAAAGCCGCGATCGCGTTTGGATTTGTCGCCGTGTTGATATTGCTCAGCATTGGCATAAATACCATAAGCCACTCTCATAGTGAAACCAATTTTGGTATTTCCAGAGCCAAAGGCTCTGGAAATACCAAAATTGGTTTTTATAGCAATGAAAGAGATAGCTAGGACAAATCAAAGCCCAAATAAATGAAGGCGGCGCTTCGCGCCGCCTTCATTTATTTGGGCTTTATGTCCTAAGCAAAACTTTCATTGCTATATATGCTAGGATGGCGAACGCCTTATAAACGTATGTATCCAGCCTATAGAGTTGCTTAGATAAATGCAGAATGAACAACTAATAATCCAACTCATAGCCCAAGAACTTTCTCTTCGTGCTGAACAAATCAAAAATGCTCTAGAGCTATTTGCTGAAGGATCAACTATTCCATTTGTCGCACGATATCGTAAAGAGCGTACTGGCGAAATGAACGAGATCCAATTAAGGGATCTGCAAGATCGTTATGCCTATCTCACAGAATTGCGCGATCGCAAAGCGATAATCCTCCAAGCGATCGCAGACCAAGGCAAACTAACCGACTTGCTCAGAGCCAAAATCGAAACCTGCACCCAAAAGACAGAACTCGAAGATCTATATTTGCCCTATCGTCCCAAGCGTAGGACTAGAGCCGCGATCGCAAGAGAAAAAGGACTCGAACCACTTGCGGAAGCCATCAAAGCCTTCAACCGTCCGAACATTAACACTGCGTCGTTATTACAAGAAGCCACTAAATATTTGTCAGAGCAAGTAAAAACTGTTGACGAGGCACTCAAAGGTGCGTCAGACATTCTTGCGGAGGAAGTCGCTGATAGTGCAGAATATCGAGCCTTCATCAGAGAATACTTGATGCAGTCAGGCTTCTTTGTTTCGCAGATCAAAGCAATCCACGCAGTCGGCACAACTAAGTTTGAGATGTACCGCGACTATCAAGCAAAAGTCAAGGCGATCGCGCCCCATAATCTTCTAGCTTTGTTGCGCGGTGAAACTGAAGAAATCCTTACTCTCAATCTCGATTTTGATGAAGATCATGTGCTGACTTACTTAGAGTCGCAACAAATTCGGGCAAAGACTCCAGCTGTAAAGCAGTTCTATCAAGATATGCTCAAGGATGCCTTTAACCGCTTGATAAAAGCCTCTGCGATCGCATCGGTAATCACGGAGAAGAAAGCTTGGGCGGATGGAGAATCGATCAAAACCTTTGAAACTAATCTGCGAGATTTGCTATTAGCCGCTCCCGCAGGTATGAAACCGACTCTCGCGATCGATCCCGGATTTCGGACAGGCTGCAAGACTGCCGTAATTAGTGAAACAGGCAAGTTTCTCGAATATCAAACTATCTTTCCACATCAGGCGCTAGCGCAAAGAGAGCAGGCTGCGCGGACTTTGAGAACTTTGATTGAGAAGTATCAAATTCAATTGATTGCGATCGGCAATGGTACGGCAGGAAGAGAAACTGATGCTTTTGTGATGGAAGTTATTCAAGGGTTAAAAATTCCGCCAATCAAAGTAATGGTCAATGAGTCGGGGGCTTCGATTTATTCGGCTAGTCCAGTAGCGATCGCAGAATTTCCCGAATTAGATTTAACAGTACGTGGTGCTGTCAGCATTGGGCGACGCTTGCAAGATCCTCTGGCGGAGCTAGTAAAAATCGATCCGAAATCAATCGGTGTTGGACAATATCAGCATGATGTCGATCAGAAATTATTAAAAAAGAAGCTTGACGAAACCGTAGAAAGTTGCGTTAACTTCGTCGGTGTAGACCTGAACACAGCTTCTAAAGAACTGCTCACTTTTGTGTCTGGACTGAGCGCCACCGTGGCAAATAACATCATCACCTATCGCAATCAAAATGGAGCTTTTCGCGATCGCCGTCATTTGCTGAAAGTGCCAAAGCTAGGCGCAAAGGCTTTTGAACAGGCGGCGGGATTTTTGCGAATTCGCGGTGGTGCTAATCCCTTAGACAATACGGCAGTGCATCCTGAAAGTTATAGTGTGGTGGAGGCGATCGCCCGTGACCTAAATGTGGATCTATCAAAAATATCGCAAGCTGCGGACAAGCTGAAAACGGTAAATCTCAAGAAATATGTCACAGATGCGATCGGTGAGCCAACCCTGCGCGATATTTTGCGAGAACTAGAAAAGCCAGGGCGTGACCCGCGTGCGGAGTTTAAATATGCTACTTTCAGCGATGCGATTCAGAAAATCTCTGATCTGCAAATTGGTATGGAGATAGAAGGGATTATTACCAATGTGGCTAATTTTGGTGCGTTTGTGGATATTGGTGTGCATCAAGATGGATTAATCCATATCTCGCAATTAGCCGATCGCTTTGTCAGCGATCCAAAGCAAATCGTTAAAGTTGGTCAGGTCGTAAAGGTACGGGTTTTGGAAGTAAATGAATCTCTGAAACGGATTAGTTTGTCAATGCGATCGGCATAGTTATAGGGGACACTGGTCAGTTATACCAAAGCACAAAATGGCTACGCCATTTTGTGCTTTGGTATAACTGCAGCAATTCTCATTATGAAAGTAAGCTAGTCAAACCGTTGATATACAGCTATTGTTAATGACATCAGGAATGATAATAATTCAACACTTTGAAGCAACTAGGCTCGTTTGACACCATTGTAAGATTTTTTCAACAATTACTCGAATCATTGCCAGACAAACGTACGGGCAAGAATAGTCGCTATGGGATGGAAGATGCAGCCCTTAGTGCTTTCAGTGTATTTTTCACTCAAAGTCCATCCTTCTTAGCTTACCAACGTACGATAGAGCAGACAAAAGGGCGGAGCAATGCCCAAAGCCTATTTGGAGTTCATAAAATACCAACCGATAACCACGTCCGAGACTTATTAGATCCTGTGAAACCCAAGGAAATGTTTCCAGTATTTGAGACAATCTTTGAAACGATAGGGCAAAAGGGTAAACTGCAAGGATTTCGAGCCTTTGCTAACAACCTTTTAATGGCAATGGAAGGGACTGAGTACTTTAGTTCAAAACAAATTCACTTTCCCCAATGTTCGACCAGAAAAAAGAAATCAGGAGAAATCCATTACTTTCATAGCGTCGTCACGCCAGTTATTGTCAGTCCTCATCAGTCTCAAGTTATTCCCCTAGTACCAGAATTCATCGTGCCACAGGATGGATATGACAAGCAAGACTGCGAGAATACAGCGGCGAAAAGGTGGTTATTACAACATGGCAATAAGTAGGGCTTACTGAAAAAGCAATTAGGTGGCAAGTACAAGGTAAGGAGAAAAAGCAGGCTTCTTAGAAGTCAAGATAGGAAATTGCCAAGAGAAAGCAGAAAAGGTAAAGCCCACCTTGTCAAAAGGAAGAAAAAGGCGTTGTCTGCCCAACATAAACCAAGAAAAAAATAAAAAGGCAAGTTGCTTGAGCATCGCCTCTAGATTCATCACCAAGAAAGTGATAGCGATCGCTGTTTCCGAAGTATTTGCCAACTTGGTCATGACACGATTTAAACTGAACCGTCGTTTAGCCTGTCCAAACTTACCTTCAATTTGATTGCGAACCTTAGCATCTTCGAGAGTTTGCTTGCGAATAACCGCCAAATCATCGGGTACAGGTCTGCCCAAAGGCGGAGCCGTAATCCGAATACCCAGATTTCGACAATAGGCGCGATTGCTGCGAATGCGGTAAATCTGGTCAACGTAAACCGCTTCAGGATAATGTCCAAAGCGAGATTTAAACAATTCTACTTGCTGCTGCAAATCCTCCGATTCATTAAAGTTATCCCAACTGAGATGGTCGAGAAATGCCTGACCATCGACACAACTAACTGAAAGTTTAGCGCCAAACTCCACAGGTGTTCCTGACTTACCTCTGACGATTGGACGCACATGAGGTTGAGTAATACTGACGATGCGGTCGTCTATGCGATGACAACCTTGCTCGTACATCAATTGTTGTTGCCGATATACTTCACTGACGACCAGTAAGTTCCGATAGAGATTCTTCTTCAATTCTGATAGCATTGACCCTGCGGCAATTAGGGTGTCAATATGGGCAAGATTGCGACGGACATATCCCAACTGTTGGCGCATTGCTTTGCGAATCTTTTTACGATTGGGGTTGCGTTGTTTGGCAATTTGTAGATAAGCTGTCCTTGCTTCACGCCGATAGGTGCGTGGTTTCTTCGGTAATTGTTCTTTCACTTGTTGGTAAAGAGCATCAATCACAATTTCCGTTTGTTCCCTTGCTTCGTTCAACAGTTTAATGTCAGTGGGATAACGGATGTCGGATGGTGCGACTGTTGCATCTAGAAGCAATTTTCCTTGGTTTGCTGGTTCTATTTCTTTCTGTTCCTTTTCTACCTTCTTTTCTTCTAAGTTCTCTTCCTGCTTTTCTTCTATCTCTTTTTGACCTGATTCTTTGGAAGGCTTCACGATCCGTTCGTTGATTCTGCCTACGATCTCTAGATTCAATCGTTTGCGGAAATGTACCATCATGCTTGCTTCAAATGGGGCTTTGTCGCTGTACTCTGACAAGCCTAGGAAGTATTGTAAATATGGATTCTCGCGGATCTATTCTACTGTCTCTTCGTCGCTTGCTCCTAATTTCTCTTTGATGATCAGTGCTCCTAGTGCCATCCGAAATGGCTTTGCTGGCGCTCCTTGTTCTTTGCTAAATTGTTCTGCATATTCACTCTCAAATTGTTCCCATGGTATTAGTTCCGCTAATCTTACCCATCGATTTCCTCCTGACAGTTTTCCACTAAATGGAAGATAGAAATTCTCGAATGATAGTTGTCCTTTTGTGGAACGTCGGTACATAAAATTTTATTGGTACAAAGTTTTTTCTTGTTTTTGTGCTTTTCTCTTACATTTTATCAGTTTTTTCTACCCTTGAAAACTACTAATTTCAACTGTTTCTACCTTTCTCAGCAAGCCCTATGTACAGTTCATTAAAAGTAACTGTTTTGGGTGATGATCTTTATAGTCACCAACCGCTCTGCCAAATGCTCTTAGAGCAACAGTTCAGCTTTATCTTGGTTTGTCGCCCAGAGTCTCATACTACGATGTACGAACATATAGAAGGGATTTCTCTGCCAACTGTGGTTGTGAACAAGTGGACGGGGAAATTTGAAGAGACCTATACCTACCGATATCTCAATGGGCTACCCATTAAAGATGGTGACGATGCTTTGCTAGTTAATTGGTGTGAGCTAACTGTGACCAGACCTGATGGCAAGGTAGTTTACAAAAACTCTTTTGCACCCAATCACACGATTACAGATCAAACAGTGGCGGAAATTGTGCTAGCTGGTCGTACGCGGTGGAAAGTGGAAAACGAGAACAACAATACCCTCAAAACCAAGAGCTACAACCTAGAACACAATTTCGGACATGGCAAGGAGCACCTCGCATCGTTCCTAGCCACGCTCAATATTTTGTCCCTACTATTTCACACGTTATTGGAATTGGTGGATGATAAGTACAAGTTATTACGATCTCATTTGCCTTCACGCAAAACCTTTTTTAACGATTTACGAGCCTTAACTCGGTATCTTGTTTTTGATAGTTGGGATCATCTTCTGACTTTTATGATTCAAGGCTTAGAGCTAGATCTCCCGCCCAACAGTAGTTAAATTTCCATAATGAGAATTGCTGTTTTTGCTACAGGGCAACCGCACACGTTTCTGAATATTTTGGCATAGTTCACTTTTAGGATCGAGATTGCTTGATCCTAGGATTCTGTGATCACAAGTTTCATAATAAATACACAATTGACGGTTTTTGAAAGAACTTCCTATTTTGTATTCATTTTGATTGAAACCATTATCTAGCAATCGTTTGCGATTTATTCGTAAATTATTTAGAAACGTGTGCGGTTGCCCTGGTTTTTGCTATTTCTTAGTTGCACATCACGTTCCATTGTGTTATAGTACTAATCCATCAGAACGCATAGCTCAGTTGGTTAGAGCACCACGTTGACATCGTGGGGGTCGATGGTTCGAGTCCATTTGCGTTCATAGGCTGGAGAGCCAATAAAAGTAAGGCTTTTGGGAGTCCCGATCAACTCCTGAAGGTCTATTCTAGTGTCAATAAGACAATATATTTAGGCTGTTAAGGGTTGTTTTGGGTAGTAACTTTACCCCGAAATTTACCCCGATGAAAATTACTATAGAAGACCATTGCGGACGGCTGAGACTAAGATGGCAGTACGAAGGCAAGCGCTACACGATGGCTGTTGGTGTTAACAATGATGCAACAGGAAACGCCGTAGCACGAAAGAAATCCTCAGAGATCGAATTAGATATGCAAGCGGGGTATTTTGACCCAACCTTGCTAAAGTACAAGCCCAAAATCCTTGGAAAAACTGCTACCGAAATCACGGCTCCTGAGTTATTTACCAAGTTTACGCAGAATCAAGCTAAGGAAAAAAATTTAGCTAATCGTTCGATTGAGGCTAGGTATACTCCAATTTTGAGATATCTTGAGCGATCGCTAAATGTCCCGTTGCATCAAGTGACTGAACGTTTAGCTGGAGATTTTGCCGCGCTTCAACTGGAGAATGTAACAGCCCGAACCGCAAAAGAAAGACTGTGGTTGCTTAAAAGCTGTTGGGATTGGGCTAAGGGTAAATATCATGTCACCGAGGATAATCCTTGGACAAATCAGATCAAGCGGATTAAACCCAGTCCACAGACAAAAAGGGTCAAGCCATTTAGTAAGGCTGAGATCTTGGCTATACTCAACGCTTTTAAAAATCACCCTCACTATCAGCATTATTACCCGCTAGTTTCTTTTCTGTTTGGTACTGCTTGTCGGTTTGGTGAAGCAGTTGGGCTAAAGTGGAAAAATGTAGATGATGATTTTAACAATGTGTTTATCTGTGAATCTGTAAGCAGAGGAGAACATCGCAGCACGACTAAGACTGGTAAAAGTAGATATGTGGTACTCAGTCCTGCGATCGCTACTATGTTGCGATCGCTAAAGGAACACACCAAACCTTCTCCTGACGATCTTGTATTCCCATCGCCTAAAGGTGGAGCGATCGACGATCACAACTTCAACCGTAGAGCATGGCGCACGATTATCAATCAGTTGGGCATTGAGTACCGCAAGCCTTACTCAACTAGGCATACAGCGATTAGTCATGCTCTAGAAAATGGTGCTAATTACTTGCAAGTGGCTGAAGCATCAGGACATAACCCTAAAGTCATGCATCAAAGCTATGCATCTGTAATTCAAGCTCAGTCTGTTTTTGTTGAGTTTTAAACTATGAAAAAGCTGCTTTCTATGTATAACTTTTTGGCTCATCTAGGTAAATAGGTGGAAGGAGGCATAAGAAGACGACGAAGGAAATCAAAATCAATCCAGCTAAGATTGTATGCCCACTCAAACATGGCTACATATAGATACAAATACT
>JBIKYZ010000322.1:0-5285 GCA_044354985.1 Pseudanabaena sp.
GTTTCTTTCAAGCACTTATGGGCTGCCATGCTAGTGGGAATATTTGCTGGAGCTTGTAACAGTACTCCCACAGCTCCTACAGCTTCAACCACTGCACCAACTACAGCAACTACTGCGGCAACTACAAATGCGACCGATGCGAAAGAATTTAAAGCAGCGATGATTTTAGTTGGGCCGAAAAATGATTCTGGTTGGAACCAAGGTCATTACGAAGCCTCAAAATATGTAATGGAGAAGCAATCTGGCATCCAGTTTGACTATGTAGATAAAGTCAACCCAGGCGATCGCCCAAATGTCAAAGCTTCTCAGGTTGCTGACGATCTTATTGCTAAGGGCGCAAAGCTAGTAGTTTTCAATTCTGACGATTTTAAAGATGATGCCCTAGAAACCGCGAAAAAGCATCCTAATGTGTCCATAATTCATGCAAGCGGTGACTATGCTTGGAAAGAAGGCAAAAATTTCAAAAACCAGAAAAACATTAGCAACGTCATGCCTCAAATTGAGTATGGCCGAATGATCTCTGGATGCGCAGCGGCACTCAACTCAGAGACAGGCAAAATCGGTTTTGTGGGGCCGTTAATCAATGATGAAACCCGCAGACTAGTATCAGCAAGTTATTTGGGGGCTAAGTATTGCTGGCAAACCTATCGCAAAAAAAATCCCGAAGATTTGAAGTTTAAGGTGGTTTGGATTGGCTTCTGGTTTAATATTCCTGGACAGACCCTTGACCCGACTAAGGTCTCTGATGATTTTTACAACAGTGGCTTCGATGTGGTGATGAGCGGTATTGATACACCAGAAGTAGCAGTGCAAGGAAAGAAAGCTGCTGAAGCTGGCAAGAAGGTCAAATATCTACACTACGGGCTCAAAACTGGCTGTAATGCTGCTCCAGAAATTTGTATTGGAGTTCCCTATTACAACTGGGGCCCAGCATATCTCGATCAAGTCAAAAAGGCTAAGGATGGGAAATTTACGGGAGAATTTATTGCCGCAGCACCTAATTGGAAAGACTTGAATAATCCTGACACTTCAGGAGTGGGATTTGAGAAAGGTAAGGCTTTGACTCCAGAAGGTGACAAGTTCTTGACGGAATTTATTACTGGTTTGGGCGATGGTAAGATCAGTCTTTTTAAAGGACCTCTGAACTATCAAGATGGGACTCCTTTCCTCAAGGAAGGCGAAACTGCAACTCCACAGCAGATTTGGTACTTTACCAGCTTGCTACAAGGTATTGAGGGCGCTAGTAAATAAGGAATGAATTACCCCCTTTAATTCCCCCTTGCAAAGGGGGAAAACTAGAAATCTTGTTCCCTCCCCTTAGCAAGGGGAGGGTTAGGGTGGGGTAAATTTTAAATGAGAAAAAGCCTTATGGAATAAACATGAAAGTTGAACTAAGCCATATTTATAAATCCTTTGGGAATGTCAAGGCAAACCATGATATTTCCATGACGGTTGAGGCTGGAACTGTTTATGGCATCTTGGGTGAAAATGGTGCAGGGAAGAGCACTTTATCCAAAGTCCTGAGTGGATTTATTACTAAGGACTCTGGCAAGATTGTATTAGATGGAATAGAAGTTGATATTAAAACTCCTGCGGATGCAATCTGCGCAGGAATTGGGATGCTGCATCAAGATCCTTTAGACTTTCCTTCTCTATCGGTACTTGATAATTTCATGGCTGGGAGAAGTACTTTAGGCAAAAAAAGAACTAAAACTAGCAACAATCGTGGTGATTTAATTAGAGAACTTCGGCAGCTATCCGCAGCTTTTGGCTTTGACCTACCTCCTAACGATCGCCTAAGTAATCTGACTGTAGGAGAGCGTCAACAGTTAGAAATATTGAGACTTTTGTCCCTTGGGGTGAAAACTTTAATCCTTGATGAGCCAACTACAGGTATTTCTGCTTCCCAAAAAACGGCTCTATTTATGGCGGTCAAGCAATTGGCTGCGGACGGGAAATCGATTATTTTTGTTTCGCATAAATTAGAAGATGTAGAAGAGCTATGCGATCGCCTGATGGTAATGCGTCAGGGTCAAGTAATTGGAGAAGCTGAGGTCAAAGGTCGAGAATCTAATGAGTTAGCTGCGTCTCTGGTGGATATGATGTTTGGCAGAGAGCTAGCTATACCTGCAAAACATGAGATTAACATTCAGCAAACGGAACCTGCTCTAGTAATTCAGGATTTGCAGATTGAAGGCGATCGCTTAAGTTTACAGATTGATAAATTAACGGTTAATGAGGGCGAGGTGATCGGGCTTGCAGGTTTGGAAGGTAATGGACAGCAATTGCTATTGCTAGCCTGTGCTGGTTTACTCAAGCCGAACGCTGGCAAGATTCGCATTAGTGATGTGGATATGACTAATCGTGCCTATAGTAATTTCCTGAAGGCAGGAATTGGCTATTTGCCAGCCGATCGCTTACAAGATGGTTTGATTCGCGGTCTATCGATCCATGAGCATTTTATGTTGCGCCAATCGCATTCAGGCTTTTTAATCAATTGGCGGGATACGCGCAAGTTTGCACATGAGGCGATCGAGACTTTTAATATTCGTGGGAAACCCTCTACTAAGGTTGAAAGATTATCGGGAGGTAATCAGCAGCGCACCCAAATATCACTTTTGCCAGATCATTTAAATCTACTATTAATGGAACAGCCAACCAGAGGATTAGACATCGAATCCACCCTATGGATTTGGAAACAGATGATGGCGCGTTGCGAAAAAGGAATGATGATTTTATTCACATCTTCTGATCTCGATGAGATTTTGCAATATAGCGATCGCATTCTCGTATTTTGCGGTGGTAAAGTCTCACAGCCCATTGATGCGAAAACTTTAACAGTCGATAAACTAGGTCAAGCGATCGGAGGAAAGTTTGCATAGTCCCTTACAAAATTTCTCAAAAAATCTTCAAATTTTCAAAAAATCCCCTAAAGTCGTCTACTTTCGGATTGGGGCTTTTGTGGCGGCGCTATTGTTCATTGCGGCGGTGATCTTGCTATCAAGTGGCTCTCCACCTCAAGTCGCCATGGGCATGTGGAATGGGGCTTTTGGTAGTAGCGATCGCTTTGCTAGGGTTATTTCTACTCTTTGCCCTTTATTACTTGCTTCCTGCGGCTTGATTTTTACCTTTACCGCAGGTTTATATAACTTAGGTATCGAAGGGCAAATTACAGCAGGCGCGATCGCCTCGACATTATTGCTCAGACTTATTCCCGAAGGGTTTCCCCCTGCGATCGCGATTACGCTTGCCATATTATTTGGTATTGTTGGCGGCGGCTTATGGGGCTTACTAACTGGACTATTAAATATCTATGGCAAAGTCAGCGAGATTTTTGCTGGTTTGGGCATGAACTTCACCGCGCAGGGATTAGCGCTTTATCTCGTCTTTGGTCCTTGGAAGAGAACGGGAGTTGCCTCAATGAGCGGCACGGAGCCATTTAGTGATGCTTTATCGCTGCCTACTGTTGGTAATACTGACTTTAGTCCGATCGCTCTAGCGATCGCTATATTTGCTTTGATTGTTACTGCAATCGCAATTAGAGCTACTTACTTTGGCTTGAAGCTAAAAGCGGTGGGTAATAATCTACGGGCGGCTCATGTGTTGGGAATTCCTGCGATCGCGCAAATGTTGAGTAGCTTTGTGATCTGTGGTGCATTTGCAGGAATCGCTGGCTCTCTGCAACTAGTCGCTGTGTTCCATCGACTCATTCCTAATGTTTCTAGCAATTTAGGATTTTTAGCTTTGCTAGTAGTCATGCTGATTAATTACAATCCCTTTTTGGTTTTGCCGATCGCATTTCTATTTAGTTCTCTAAATGTTGGTAGTTTGGAATTACCGCTATCTCTAAGTCTAGATTCTTCTCTTTCTGGGATTATTCAAGGAGCATTGCTACTTTTCGCGATTCTTGGCGAAGGTTTAGCAAAGTTATCGAAAGAATCCGCTCACTCTTAGTCCCTATCGCTATAAAAACTATGGATATAATCACAATTCTTGCCACCGCGATCGCAACTTCGACACCTCTGATTTTCGCTAGTATTGGCGAAACTATTACCGAACGGGCAGGCGTGATTAATCTATCTGCTGAAGGGACAATCTTGATGTCAGCGATGACAGGCTTCGCGGTAGCAAAGTTCTCGAATAGTCTGCTCTTAGGATTTGCATCGGCAGCTCTTGTTGGCGCTGCGATCGCTTTAGTGGTAGCAGTTGGCGCGATCACCTTAAAACAATCTCAAGTATCAATTGGATTTGTATTGGCGCTGATGTGTAGTGATTTATCGTCTTTTTTAGGTAATCCCGTTGTCAGAGTCGAGGGGATTACGGTTCCGAGTTTTAAAATCCCTATTTTAGAAAACATTCCTATTTTAGGGAAACTCTTATTTCAGAGCGATTTGTTAGTTTATAGCAGCTATATTTTAATTCTTGGTTCATGGTTCTATTTCTATCGCACTCAAGGCGGCTTAATTCTAAGGACAGTGGGCGAACAACCAGCCGCAGCTTTTGCCAGAGGCACTAATGTGATTAAAATGCGTTACATCTATACGCTCCTCGGTGGTGCATTAATGGGGATTGCAGGAGCTGCTTTCTCGTTAGATTTTAAAGCGGGATGGAGCCACCGCCACACAGCAGGCTATGGCTGGATTGCCTTAGCGATCGTCATTTTTGGTGGTTGGAATCCTCTGCGTGTAGCCTTAGGAGCTTATCTATTCGGGATTTTGCAATCTTTAGCTAGTGTCGCTCAGAGTGCAATTCCTGAAGTGCCGACACAGGTATTTAATACGGCTCCATTTGTATTGATGATTTTGATGTTGGCGCTGACTTCGGGAGAATGGCTTGATCGCTTAATATCAGCCTTGCCGCGATCGCTTAAACAAGGCATATTAAATACAGTCAGAACTACGCCACCTGCGTCATTAGGAAAAGTATTTGATCAGGACTAATACCAAAACACAAAATGGCTAAGCCATTTTGTGTTTTGGTATTAGGTAATTGATTTACAGCGATCGTACGTTATTGACTTTGATGTATTTTAATAGCGATCGCTCAACATCTTTGATATTGATTGGTTTACACATATAGTCATTCATTCCCGCATTCATACAGGCTTCATAATCTTCTGGCATAGCATCAGCAGTCAGGGCAATAATCCAAGGCTGTGTTAGTAACTCACCTTACGCAGATAGAAAATCCAGAGATTTGATTTAGATAAAAGAGTCTGAGAATGTATACTGAAACAAAGTTTGAACGTAATTGCTTCATCGAAACTAAACCAAGAGTAGCACATA
>JBIKYZ010000323.1:0-5274 GCA_044354985.1 Pseudanabaena sp.
TGACAATTATTGGCATAATGGGTTTAGGGATAATGATTTGTTTTCGGTTGAAAGTTGAAACTCTCATTATCCCTTTTCGCTTAATCCCGCTCTTTCTTTGCTTCAATCTTGTCCAAAGTCCAATCTGCTATAGGTTTTGACTTAATTCCATTATTAGCAGGTGCGGGAATTGTCGGTATTGCAATTTCTTTTGCAGCTCAGGGGCTGATTAAGGATGTAATTAATGGATTTTTGATTATTTTAGAAGATCAGTATGCTGTCGGTGATGTGATCATGGTAGGTGAATTGAGAGGGTTAGTCGAAAATATGAATCTACGAATCACTCAAATCCGTAATAACGAAGGTCAATTAATTACCATCCCCAATAGCTCGATTGCGATCGTTCGTAACCTTTCTAAAGATTGGGCAAGAGTAGATTTGGCGATTCGTATTACCTATGAGACTAATCCCGATCGCGCTTTAGAAATTTTAAGAAAATTATCCCAAGAGATTTACCAAGAAAATATTTGGCGTGCGAAAATTATTGAACCTCCATAGGTTCTTGGTATTGATGATTTACAGCAATCAGGCATGTTAATCCGTATCTGGATTAAAACACAACCACTTCAGCAATGGGTCGTGGCAAGGGAATTCCGTCGTCGTCTCAAGTTGAGAATGGAACAAGAGGAGATTACGATTGGGACTCTTTGATACATTTGACAAATAATTAGATAATTAGAGAAAAATTGCACAAAGTGCAATTTTTCTCTAATTATTTGCAACACTTCGCAAAATTGCGACAGTCTCTTGATGATTGCCATCCCATGCCCACATCATCGCTGTCCAGCCATTGCGATCCTGAGCGTTTAGTCGTGCACCTGAAGCAATTAGCGATCGCACAATTTCACCAAAGCCTTGCCCCGCAGCCCACATCAGTGGAGTCCATCCATACTTATTGCGCGTATTGGGATTTGCGCCTGACACTAACAACACCCGCACCACATCAGTATGTCCATTCATTGCCGCCCACAGGATTGGTGTCCAGCCATATTCATCGCGGACATTGACATCAGTTGCTTGGGAAATTAGCGATCGCACTTCCTTGATGTTGCCATTTTGAGCAGCTATGAGTAATTGCGCATTCAGATTTTGCTTGATTTTCTCTTGCTTAATCTGCTTGCTTTGGATATTAATTGGTTTGCTTAACTCAGAGCTATGCGATAATAAATTATTCGCATAGAGATCGTTGGCATAGACATTGCTGCTAAAGCTAAGAACGAGGCTACAGGCTAATAAAAAGTTTGAGCTTTTCAAAAAAATATTCATAGATCTACTCGCATCTCAAGTTAATATTCTTGGTTTGTTTTGTTGTTGTGCCTCGCACAACAACAAAACAAACCAAGAATGATTTAGAGCTTACGAACTTGTTTTGCGATCTGCTAGCGCAATTCTGCGGAAGTTTATAAATTAGAACTTACTCCAAAATGCTTTGAAAGCCTGATTCCATCGTAGTGTCAATTCATAAATTGCCCCTATATCTCGTTCTTTTTCTTCACTGCGGGGATCTAGGCTTTTACAGGTTTCTTTACTTTGTGCTGTCTTTTATTTAAACCTTTACAGAATGAGGCTTTCTGCTCTTAGTGCTAAAGTGAATAGTAATATTTTTTCTTGATTTTTAAAATTTCAATCGTAAACGATGAATAACCAAGTGGATACTGCAAATTTAGACGAACAGCCGCCTAAACTGCCTCTGATCCAGATGTTTCGGATCGGATTATTTCAAATGGGCTTAGGGATTATGTCTTTGCTGATTGCTGGGCTGCTTAATCGCCTAATGATCAACGAATTGACAATTCCAGCTACCCTCGCCGCAGGGTTTATAGCCATGCCTCTATTTGTATCACCGACGAGAGTCTGGTTTGGGCAGACCTCCGACGCTAAAACCATATTTGGAACTCATCGCTCAGGATATGTCTGGGTTGGAGCAGTAGTGTTTGCGATCATTGCCTTTTTGCTTACACAGGTAATGTGGAAATTGGGACTTAGCGTTCATGAGATTGGCTGGAATGGTGTTACATATGCATGGGTAGGGTTACTTGGTGCAATGTTCGCGATTTATGGAATGGCAATAAGTTTTAGTTCCACTCCTTTTGCAGCATTGTTAGTGGATATATCCGATGAAGAGGATCGCTCAAAATTAGTTGGGATCGTTTGGTCGATGCTCATGGTGGGCATAGTGATTGGCGCGATCGCTGTTTCAAGACTTTTGCCCTGTACAGGTGCACCGCCTAGCGAGGTGTCTATTTATGCAAATAGCGATCGCCTTGCTCAGCTCCAAAAATCAATTAATTCCGTATTCATCATCATTCCTATTGCTGTAGTTGGACTATCCTTTTTTGCAACCTATGGCGTTGAGCGAAAATATTCCCGTTATAAATTGCGCGTCGCTCAAAATCATATTCTCAATGGAACTACTGCAACAGAAGATAAACTTAGCTTAGGTCGGGCTTTGCGCGTATTAACTGCAAGTAAACAGACTGGTTTATTTTTCTCGTTTTTGCTAATGATGACCATCGGTATTTTTATGCAAGATGCGATTATGGAACCATTTGGGGGTGCAGTATTTGGAATGAGCATTTGTGCGACGACCCAGCTTAATGCAGCTTTTGGAACAGGTACGCTCATTGGTTTAAGTTCTTCAGGATTTCTAATTGTGCCCCGACTCGGCAAAGAAAATTCTACAAAATTAGGTTGTTATTTAGTTGCAGCTAGCTGTGTGCTCCTATTGATTGCAGGCTTCACTCAAAAAACTGTTGTTTTGCAATTAGCTCTCACTCTCTTTGGATTTGCGTCAGGAATCACCACTTCAGGCGCATTAAGTCTCATGCTCGACCTCACAGCTGCCGAAACAGCAGGGACATTCATCGGTGCTTGGGGGTTGTCTCAGGCGATCGCAAGAGGTCTTGCCACGCTTTCAGGCGGCATTGTACTGGATGTTGGTAAGATGATCTTTGGTACTGCGATCTACGCCTATAGTTTTGTGTTTGTATGTGAAGCTGCTGTGATGATTATTGCTGTAAGTTTACTCAGTCTCGTGAATGTGCAGGAATTCCGCTCTGATGCAAAACAGGCGATCGCAGCTGTATTTTCCAATGAATTGGACTAGAAATGGTAGGGGCGAGGCTCCCCGTGCTCGCCCCTTTACCGCAAATCTCAGGAAGTTTTTATTGTATTAAGTACCCAGCGAAAGGCGTA
The DNA here is from genome assembly GCA_044354985.1 of Pseudanabaena sp. Classification (GTDB taxonomy): domain Bacteria; phylum Cyanobacteriota; class Cyanobacteriia; order Pseudanabaenales; family Pseudanabaenaceae; genus Pseudanabaena. The sequence goes on from JBIKYZ010000323.1 coordinate 3,235, forward strand.
ACGCCATTTGAGCGAGAAATTAATCAATCCTGCGGATTCAGCGATGCTTCTTAATTCAGAGGATTTGAATCCACGCAAAACTGAAAGCGGCGCATCATTGCGAACCATCTGCACAGCAGGCAATAGCCTTGTCAGCGCATAAATTCCATAATAGGCAAAAGGATGACGATGTAAATCATTAATTAGAATCCCATGCTTCGAGATTCGTTGCATCGATCGCACAATTTGCACGGCATTCTCATGGGCAAAGTGATGCAAAAACATTGCAGCGATCGCAACGTCAAACTCATGATCCGCATAGGGCAGAGCCAAAGCATCCGCAACTTCCACTTTGATTTTTGCTTGTAGATCCGCTGGCAATCGCTTTTTTAAAGCTTCATGGGCATAATTCACCGTAACAGGATTAGCATCGATCGCTACGATTTCGACATTAATTGCAGGAGATTGAGCCGCCGCCCAACGCACTATGTACTCAGGGAAATCGCCGATGCCAGTGCCAATATCGAGAATGCGAGTTGTTTGATTTGATTGCGATCGCGCTTTTAGAAAGGGCGCGAGAACTTCCATCGTCGTCGCATATCCTCCCAATAGTTGATTGATCGGACGTAGTTGCTCCAAGGCATCAGTGAGGCGTTCATCCTTAATTGAGAAATCATCCATCAATTCATCTTGATTAGTACGGATTTGGAATGAATATGAGTAGGACTATAGCAAAAAATATTCCATTTTTAATTGAATAAAAAAGAGGGATGGAAGATTCATGAATCATCCATCCCTCTTTTTAGTTTTCCTTTTACGCTAGTTCAACTGACCATAGTTATAAGCCGAAAATCTTACTGACAGTTTGGATGATTTGAATAGCATTAGGAATGTTAGTGATAATACGATTTAAGGCTCTGATGACCTTCCCAGCAGGATTCTTTTGTTCTTCGGGCTTGTCATGAAAAGCAATTTTAGCAAGAGATTCTATTTGTTCAAGTGCATCGGCTTTGTCTTCATCTGAAAGATCTTTATTATCACTAATTATCTCTTGCATCTGGGTTAAGAGAGTTTTGATGTCAGGTTGATCACCTTCGACTCGATTAGGTAATTGATTGATTGCGTTGGTGACGTTGCCTTTGATTTCACCGAGATTGATCACGTTCCCAGAAATATCTCGACCAGCTTTGATCGTGATGGGATTTTGTTCTGTCATAGCTTTAGCTTCATTCTGAAAAGTTGGACTAACATTAATATTAGCTGATTTCGCTATTTGAAGAATATCTTTTATATCAGTCATGCTTTGCTTGAGAGTATCAATTTGGGTTTCTAAGATTTGGTTTTGATAGGTAGCTTCTAATTCTCTGAGTTTAGCTTCGTAACTACGATCAAAGTTGCGCTCAAATTCACCTTTGTCAGTATTTTCTGGCACTGAGATGGTTAATTGAATATCTTCTCCTTTTTTCTTGATTTCTCGAATACTTTCAGAAGAGATGGGATAATCTTGGGCTACTTTTTGCCAGCCAGCACGGAAGGCTTCATGTTTGATTCCATTGCGAATGAGAAGCTGAACTACGTTCTTGGTTTCACTATAGAAACTAGTGAAATCGCCTTTTTCAAATTCTTTGTCTGGATCGTGAGGACGACGTTCTAGGCTCCCATAGAGTACATTAGGGTGCTCTAGTTCAAACACAAATCTACAGTCAACATTATCGAGTTTAGTTGTATGATCATAGTTCCAAGATTCTATGCAAGCACCAGTCAGTTGTGAGTATGTAAAATCTGTACCTATTGCTTGTACTTCGGTAAGATTAGCCCATTCTAAATTGGCATGATTAAAATTAGCTTCGCTGAGAATTGCTCGTTTGAAGTTTATTTTTTCGTAATTGCTCAACGCAGGAAAATTGACAAAAAGGGAAAAGCTGATAAATTAAAGAACTCATGTTACGCAGAAGCCTAAAAAGGTTTCAGAGACTGCCATTCCAAGTGAGATTGCTGCAAAGCCTTGATATATAATTTGGATTTGAGAGCGAAGTGATTGAGCTTAGAATTAAGTTTGAG
>JBIKYZ010000094.1:0-16979 GCA_044354985.1 Pseudanabaena sp.
GATTTTGATGACCGTCTCATGTTGAATGCGGCTGGCTTATGGAACTTCTATTTAGATACTGCTTAAAAATGGATTGAAAGCTAAAATCTACTCTGTGCTGTGCTTTTGTTTCCCAACAAATCTACTGATTGGCGCTTATATTGGTTTTGCTAGCCGACCTCGACAACTGGCAGATCGATATCCGTTTATCAAAGAATTGACATTGGTTATCGCGATCGTTTGTATCCTTCAATCTTTTAATCCCAGCCTCGGTTCCCCAATTATCGGATTACTTGGTATTAGAGCATACTTGTTATACATTCCTCTTATGTGGATGATTCCACATCTGTTTGACTCAGAGTTAGAACTATATGATTTTTTGCGAAACTATTTACTACTCATTATTCCTATCTGCATTTTAGGTATTGTTCAATTTTTTAGTCCGATAGATAGTCCCCTAAATGTATATGTACCTGGTTCTGAGTTGGAAATTGCCACAGCAGGTGAGTTTGTCAGAATTACTGGAACTTTTGCTTATTTGCAAGGACTTAAGGTTTATCTTGCAGTTTGTTTCTCATTGTTAATAGTTTTACTTTCTAGAGCTTACTCATTCAAGTGGCAATTAATCTATATTCTAGAGTTAACACTTGTTGTTACTAACTCCTTTATGACTGGTTCAAGGGCAGTTATTATTTATATATTTCTATTCACAGTTAGCTACTTTATATGTTTATTTTTCAATAGCTATAAAACTGCTGTTAATATTTTTTATAGATTGTTTTTACCCTTGGTTTTAGTAACGTTAATAGCAATTGTTTTCTTTCAACCAGCAATTCAATCCTATACTGAGCGAGCTGATACTGCTAATGACTCAGTGGTTGATCGTGCTTTTGGATATTTTACAGAAGTTTTCGTTGTTTCTAAAGGTAGATTTGACGGTTATGGTACAGGAGCTACCCAAGGCGGAGTAGAAAGTTTGAGAATGGTTTTTGGACTTCCTATGGGTGAAATCTTACCACCTTCCGAAGAGGAGCCTGGGCGAGTCATGATTGAAATCGGATTGTTAGGATTTATTTTGTGGTACGGACTTAGACTAATTCTTTTAATATCCTTATACTCGGTGTTTGTAAAACTTAAAAACCCTTTTTACAAAAAACTAGCACTAGCTATATTTGTATTTCAGTTAATTCATATAGGTAGACAGCTAGTAACTGACCCCACAATGTTGCCTTACTTCTGGTTTTTTAGTGGATTTATTTACTTATTACCAAATCTTGAAAGCCTAGAAATGCAGAAAGCTGAAACTGATTAGAAATGATAATTTAATAAAACCCAAAAGTATTTAGGCGGGCTTCGCCCGCCTAAATACTTTTGGGTTTTATATGCACATGTTATTTGATTTGCATTCTTTAAGGAAAAATATTGATGTATTCTCTGAAAAATTATGAACAGACAGAAAAAATTCTATTAGTTCTTACAATGCAATCACAACTCAGTATAAAAGCTTAAATAGAAAAAACTCGAGTAAACAAATGCCAAAAAAAGCATTAATTTGCGGTATTTCTGGACAAGATGGAGCCTATCTGGCTCAGCTTCTATTGAATCATGGCTATGAAATATATGGAACTTCCCGTGATGCTCAGATATCAACTTTAGCTAATTTGCAATACTTAGGAATACGCGATCGCATTAAATCGCTATCCATGTCTCTTACTGATTTTCGCAGTGTACTGCAAGTTTTAACTCAAGTCCAACCTGACGAAGTATACAATTTGGCGGGTCAAAGTTCGGTAAGTTTATCCTTTGAACAGCCTGTTGAGACATTAGAAAGTATCGCCACGGGTACGCTTAATTTACTCGAATCAATTCGTTTTATTGGTAAGCCCATCAAGTTTTATAATGCTGGCTCTAGCGAATGCTTTGGTGATACTCGTGGACTACCCGCCGATGAGGAGACCCCATTTCACCCTCGCAGTCCCTATGCTGTTGCTAAATCTACGGCTTTTTGGCAGGTTGCCAACTATCGTGAAGCATATAAGCTATTTGCTTGCTCTGGCATCCTTTTTAACCACGAATCCCCTCTACGCCCCGATCGCTTTGTAACCCAAAAAATTATTGCCACAGCCTGCCGTATTGCCAACGGTCAAACCCAAAAACTCGTATTAGGTAACATTGATATTCAACGAGATTGGGGATATGCGCCAGACTATGTAGAGGCTATGTACTTAATGCTCCAACAAAAACAGCCCGATGACTTTGTGATCGCCACAGGAAAGACAATCAGTTTGTCAGATTTTATTGCTGAGGCTTTTGGGATTTTGGAGCTAAATTGGCAGGAGTATGTGATTTTTGAGCAATCTTTGTATCGCCCAACTGACATAACGATCAGCCGCGCTAACCCTAGCAAAGCTAATCAAAAGCTAGGGTGGTATGCCACTACAAGCGTGCAACAAATTGTACAGATTATGGTTGAATCAATGCAAAGAAAACTCTCTTCCCAATAGTTCTGCAGCGGAGCCGCACACCTGTAAACAACTTGATGGTGAGCGGCTCTGCCTCGTCACAAAAAATTTGTTCTTTATTAAATGTAAGATGCCTAGAACTCCTAAAATTCATGTTTGGCTACCTGATATCTTTCAATTCAAAGGAGGTATTCAGGTTTATTCTGCTTTTTTAATTCAGGCTCTAGAGCAAGTATTACCAGATAGCGATCGCCATGTGTTTCTTAAGAACGATACTCACGCGACGGAAGACATTGAGTTTGACGAACAGACTCAAATCAGCTTTGCGGGGAGATGGAAATCGACTTTTTGGCATACGCCGATCTTTGCTGCTCAGGTTTTATTGGCTGCGATCAAAGACCGCCCTGATTTGATTATTTGTGGTCATATAAATTTTTCACCCCTCGCAGCCAAGATATTTAACCTGTTAAAAATCCCATATTGGGTAATTGTCCATGGCATCGATGCATGGAATATCGAAGATAAATCAAAAATATATGGACTGAAGTCAGCACAAAAGATTGTTTCAGTCAGCGAATACACGCGCGATCGCATTGTCCACGAACAAAATATATCGCCTAATCGAATTCCACTTCTACCCGTAACTTTTGATGATCGCCAATTTACTGTCAAACCTAAACCTCAATATCTACTAGACCGTCATCAATTAAATCCTGATCAGCCAACCATTTTAACTGTGACCCGTTTGGCTAGTGGCGATCGCTACAAAGGCTATGACCAAATCATTCAAGCTCTACCAGCTATTCGCCGTCAGATTCCCAATATTTGTTATCTCTTAGTTGGCAAAGGTGATGACCGCGATCGCATCGAAGCGATGGTTGATGATCTGGATGTCAGAGATTGCGTAACCTTTGCGGGCTTTGTCCCAGATGACGAATTAGCAGATTACTACAATCTCTGTGATCTGTTTGCGATGCCTAGTAAGGGAGAAGGATTTGGGATTGTTTATTTAGAAGCATTAGCCTGTGGTAAGCCGACAATTGGCGGCAATCAAGACGGAGCGATCGATGCTTTGTGCAATGGAGAGTTAGGCGTTTTAGTTAATCCAGATAGCATCGACGAAATCGGAGAGACCATTGTCCAAATCCTGATGAACAAGCATCCTTTATCAATCTTGTATAAACCAGAGGTGCTTAGACAAAAAGCGATCGAGAAATACGGTTTTGAGCAGTTTAAGCAGAATCTTTCTTGCCTCTTCCAGAAACTCTAAAACAAAAAAAGACAAATCACTCGCTAAGCGAGTGATTTGTCTTTTTTTGTTTTAAGGATCAACCCAGCGATCATCAGATTTGATCAATGCAATTAACTGCTCTACGCCTTCAGCTTCAGGTACGCGCTTGATTTCTTCCTTACCACGATAGAGCGAGATTGTGCCAGGGGTTTTGCCGACATAGCCATAGTCAGCATCTGCCATTTCCCCAGGCCCATTGACGATGCAACCCATAACCGCAATGTCCAGACCAACGAGGTGGCTAGTGGCTTCGCGGACTTTATGAAGCACTTCTTCGAGATTAAATAGCGTCCGCCCACAGGATGGACAGGCGACATATTCCACCATCGTTTTGCGGAGTCCGAGAGACTGCAAAATGCTATAGCAAACAGGAATTTCTTTCTCAGGAGCTTCGGTGAGGGAAACGCGGATGGTGTCACCGATACCTTGGGCGAGTAATGTAGCAATGCCTGCGGTGGACTTAATCCGACCATATTCACCGTCGCCTGCCTCGGTTACACCTAGGTGCAATGGATAGTCCATACCCAGTTGATCCATGCGCTTAGCCATCAGTTGATAGGCGGCGATCATCACAGGCACACGGGAAGCCTTCATAGAAATAACAATATTTCTAAAGTCAAGATCCTCACAAATACGAATAAATTCGATCGCAGATTCGACCATACCCTGAGGCGTGTCCCCATAGGTAAAGAGCATCCGCTCCGCGAGAGAACCATGATTTACGCCAATTCGCATCGCTTTGCCCTGTTCCTTGAGAGACAAAACTAGGGGCTTGAGAGTGTCGCGGACTTTTTCAGCGATTTCGTCAAATTCTGATTGGGTGTATTCGGTGCGATTTGCTTTGGGTTTCTCGAATACATATAGCCCTGGATTAATGCGGACTTTGTGGATATGCTTGGCGACTTCGAGGGCAATTTTCATGCCGTTGTGGTGGACATCGGCAACCAGTGGCACGTCCATATAGGTACGTTTGAGCTTTTGACGGATTTCCGAGAGGGCGGCGGCATGAGCCATGCTGGGCACTGTGACGCGCATAATTTCGCAACCAATTTCATGCAAGCGGCGAATTCCTGCGACGGAGCCATCAATATCGAGAGTGTCTTCATTAATCATCGATTGGACCACTACAGGTGCGCCGCCGCCGATAGTGATATTGCCCACTTGCACAGGTCGAGTTTTGCGTCTGACGATTACACCAAGATTTTCGCTACCATCGATAATGGATTCAGCTTTGGCGGCTTGCGAGCCATTTTGGATAATTTTCAGATTCTCAGAAACAGTCGTCATAAAACTTTTAGTGACATTCAGTTATTAGTTTATCTGAAGTGGGGAACAGTTTCACAACTAAGACCTTGCTAATTTGCATTAGTCCAGCGATCGGGAATCGCGTCTATATCCTCAACAAGAAAATTGTCATATACCCATATTCGAGCTTGATCGTATAAATCTCTAAGTATGGATTTGCGATCGCCAGATCTGTCCCACGGTTGTAGATCGGAATCCAATTCACAGAAGCCAACCCAAGAGTGATTTTGTTGCTGTAATTCTTCCGCCTTAACAAGCACGGCTGCCAACACAGCTAAATCATAGGGCTTCAGTGATAAATCTAATGCCCCAATTGCCACTTGGCGCTCTAGCATTGGCTCCGAAAGCGGAAATACGTTGAGATGAGGAAGGTTTGCCAATTCGTTCAGTCGTTCTGAAACTTTTGTGAGTTCGTTGGCAACCAATCCGTCAAATTGATCAAATACCCGAAAGGCTGCTTTTGCATCTTCAGGATTCACTTTGTTTTCACTCTTTGCCCATTTGAGAAACTTGCGTAAATCCGCTGATTGAGAACGTGGATTAAATCGACGAGGTACAGTTTCTCTTGCTTCTGTAAGACATATTGCTGGAACGTACAACTCAAACTCACCAGCCTGAGCGCGTGTGAGTAAATGGATAGCTTGTGGCTTTTGTAAATGGGCTGGAGCTATAACATCCACAACCCAATTTGTTTCAACTAATACTGCTTCTGGTTTCACTTGATAGCCATACCGTGCTTCGACCGAAATCCAGCAACCCTCACTTCACCCCATTGCAGAAGGTTGATGACAGCTCCACTTAATAATGTTTTTAAATCATTTGGAAGTTTGTCTACATTAGATCTTAGTTTCAAGCTTTCAAGCCAATTTTGAACCTGCGATTCAAATTCTACAGCACCTCCGTCTTGCCACTGACCATCCGCAGGAGGGAGTAAAGATACTGGAAGTTTTGCTTCGCCTACAGTATAAATCGAATCGCCGTTATATTCCTCTAAAGTGTCTCGTAGAAGAATAACGCGCTCGCCAGCCACAAGCAGCCCAAGGGAGCAATCAAAAGAGACCATCGATTTCTTGAGAGATTCAATCGCACGATTTACAGAATCTCTCGTGTCTTTAAGCTTCACTTCTACGAGCATTAAGTACTCGCTGTCAGGGCTTTTGACAAATATATCTGGTTGGAGTGTTTGCATAATTGAGTTATATTGCATACTGAAACAATTATTACATAGACCATACCTATTTAAAATTTCATGTAAATAAGTATTTTGCGACTAAATTTATCTTTAATCCAGCGACATTATTTGGGAAAGTATTTTAGGATAAATAATAAAGAACCAGTTTTTTGTAGCGCGGCGAAGCCGCGCTACAAAAAACTAAATCGTACAACCCTAAAGTCTTCATGAGTTATTTCCCCAATCATCGATATTTCGCTTACCTTACTTCTCAAGCGATCGCAGCAATGCCAAACAAGCAAAATGTGGTGATTATTCAACCAATGGGGGCGATCGAACAGCATGGCGCACATCTACCATTGATTGTTGATGCGGCAATTAGTATAGGGGTGTTGACAAGGGCTTTAGAAAAATTAGATCCAGAGATTCCTGCTTATGCTTTGCCACCTTTGTACTATGGTAAATCCAATGAGCATAGTACTTTTGCAGGTACGATTACGATGCGATCGCAGACGATGTTAGCGATGTTAACAGACATTGCTGAGAGTGTTTATCGAGCAGGATTTCGGAAATTAGCTTTGATGAATTCCCACGGTGGACAGCCGCAAATTTTGGAAATAGTCGCTCGCGATCTCCATGAGAAATATCCTGATTTTGCCATATTCCCTCTCTTTACTTGGCGCGTTCCCAATGTCGCCAAAGAGCTTTTGACAGAAAAAGAATTAGAATTTGGAATTCATGGTGGCGATGCCGAAACCAGCCTGATGTTGGCTCTCTTGCCTGAACAGGTACAGATGGATAAGGCAGTTACCGAATATCCCTATGGCTTGCCTGAGAATAGTTTGCTCAGCATGGAATCGGCAAATCCCTTTGCATGGGTGATGCGCGATTTGACACGCAGCGGTGTATTGGGTGATGCTAAGGCTGCGACTAGAGAAAAGGGTGAAAAGATACTTGATTCTCTAGTTGATGGTTGGGTGCACTTGATCGAAGATATTTACAAATTTGAGCAACCTAAAGCATATGGCAATCATCTCCTCTAAACCAAATCAAAATCCGAATCCAGAAGGCGATCGCCTGAATGATCAAACTGCTCAAAACTCTATACCAGTTACTGAACAAGCTGCCAGCAAAAAATCAACCTCCCGATCGCCTAAAAAAGCTCCCAAAAAAGAGGTGACATCGCCAGAAATGCAACAGGCGTTAGATTTATTGCAAGCAGAAGCTACGCCAGAGGAGAAATTAGAAGATCAACTTGCCAAAGATGCTCCTGCTCAAGTTTCAGTTGACATTAATATTCGCCCCAAAAATCTCGCAGACTATATTGGACAAAAAGATTTAAAAGAACTGCTAAATATTGCGATCGCGGCAGCAAAATCGCGATCTTCAGCCCTCGATCATTTGTTGTTATACGGCCCCCCAGGGTTAGGTAAAACTTCTCTGGCTCTAATCATTGCCCAAGAAATGGGTGTGCAATGCAAAATCACTTCGGCTCCTGCCCTTGAACGTCCCCGCGATGTAGCTGGTTTACTAGTTTCTCTGCAACAGGGAGACATTCTCTTTATCGATGAAATCCATCGCTTACCGAGTGTGACCGAAGAGATTCTCTATCCTGCAATGGAAGATTATCGCCTTGATATCACGATTGGCAAAGGACAAGGGGCAAGGATTCGCAGCGTGCAGTTAAATAAATTTACGCTGATCGGGGCGACTACGAGAATTGGATCTTTATCTTCACCATTACGCGATCGCTTTGGCTTTGTGCAACATTTCCGTTTCTATGAGCAGGATGAACTAACGCAAATTGTATCCCGCAGTGCCAAGATTTTAGAAACTCCCATCCATGACGATGGTGCGATCGCGATCGCCGCCAGATCAAGAGGTACGCCTCGGATTGCCAATCGTCTCTTAAAGCGAGTGCGGGACTATGCCGAAGTTAAGGCAAAGGGCGAACAGATTACAGGTGCGATCGCAGAATCAGCACTGGAATTATTTAATGTCGATCCGAAAGGTTTGGACTGGATCGATCGCAAATTATTAACGGTGTTAATTGAGAACTTTAATGGTGGCCCCGCAGGTTTGGATACCTTGGCGGCAGCGACGGGTGAGGATGCTCACACGATTGAAGAAGTCTATGAGCCATATTTATTACAGATTGGCTATATCAATCGCACACCTCGCGGTCGGGTAGCTACGGCGGCGGCATGGAAGCATTTGGGCTATTCTGTTCAAACTGCGATCGCGGGTTTGTTATAGTGTGCGATCGGCTTTCTCAAAAATCAACCAAACAGCGATCAACCTTCAGCCTCTAATAGCGATCGCCCCAAATCCCAATCACAAAGCTCTAACCACATGACCAGTCATCTATAGACAACTCTACAATTTGTCCAAAATCTGATTTGTTACGAGTGACTAAAGTTGCATTGTTTGTTAAGGCGATCGCGGCAATTTTGAGATCCATATTTCCTAGACGGGGATAGGCTTTGCGTAAGCGTTGATGTTCTAGGGCGGATGCACGACTAAAAGGGATAATGGCGATCGCTTGGTAATTGATTGCTAGTTGCTGTAATCCTTGATAGGCAAAGATTTGTTCGTCTAATGTTTTTGCCTTAGCTAAAAAAGCGAATCTTCCTCTAATTTGCTCTTCGTAGGTAATGACGGTGACAGCAACTTCAGGATCTTCTATTTCTGCAAGTTTGGCTAAGATTCGTTTACCTTCTTGTCCGTTGCGCTGAATGAGGCTAAGATGATCGGTGTCAAAAATATACATGATGCTCTATTCAGCAGATTTGCGCCATTCTTGTCCGAGGCGATTGGCTTCGTCAAAGGTGGGATCGTTTTCAAAGCTACCTGCGACTTTTAACCACCAAGGTGTTTTTTTCTGAACAAACACAGATAGCATTTGTCGCATTTGTGCGAGTTCTGTTTCTAATGCAGCAACTCTAGTTTCTAGATGTTGAGATTTGTCTTCAAGCTGTTGAGAGAGCATAGAAGTTTTTGGTGAGCTAAGGTTATGCGGCTATTATAGCAAGATGTTTGCAAGTGTAAATCTACGCGATCGCCCATACCCCAATCACTAACACTGGAATTTCTTGTCAAGTTACGATGGAAAACCAAGCGATCGCCTCAAAATTAATCTCAAGGCGATCGCTCAGAGACTTTACGTTTGGATCAATTATGAAAAAAGTTGCTAAAATTTGCTAATTTTCACAAGATGATTCGAGTAAAACTGTCCCCCCAGAAAATTCTTGGTAAGCTTTAGCATTTCGCAGGATTACACTATTACCATCTGAACCTAGTCCTGCTGCTCGGAATAAAGAGACAACTGACAAAACGTTCATGTCTACACTAACACTAACAAAACTAGAACTACCTGATTTGTTAGAAGCTTCATCCATATCCTTCAATGCTGTGAGAACTTCTTGATTGGTCTTGATTTTTGTTTTCTCCCCCTCTCTAACTTGAACACCACAAATAGTTGCTGATGGGGACGAACAGGCTGACAAAGAAACAATTAAGGCTATAAATACAGAAGACAGTAATTTTTTCACTTTTATCTATATAAATAATAGGATAGTAATTTCATTTTTTATTAGTAGTTAACTCACAAATAAAAGTAGTTTGCACATTACCAGAATTAGCAATCAAACAAAATGCTGAGAAACTAATCTTTATTTCTTGTGTTTTTATATAGATACCAAACCCAATAACAAACACCACAGCAAACAATCCAAGGAATGATTCCAGACATATCAACTTGTGACTTATCATTTAACCTACTTTCATATTCTCCCAATACTCTAATCCTGTTCATTTCTTGTTGCCTACCCCGCTCACTAATGCAAGAAGGACCACAATCTGGCGGCATAGTATATTGAGCAAATACAAACATATTGTCTGAATTGGGTTGGGCAACACAACTACAAAAGAGAACTAACAAAGTTGCACGAATTGTCTTTACTGTGGTTAATTTCATATCTAGAAAATTTGCTTCCTTAGTATTTAGTGAATTTTTTATACAATTTAACGATAGATAGGGTGATGATGACCCAAACAAAACTTTATAAAGTACCTTTATTTATTTTTCTTTTCGTTCTGACCAGTAACCCACGAACATAGAGCAGCCATCATGAAAGCGAAAATAAATCCCGCATTTCTATCATCTTCGTTACTTTGCCTAGAAGAACTTTGAGCCAATCTTGCACCTACTGCTCCACAACATGCAGCAGAGGCATCTGAAACTATTCCAAAGTTCATATTCATAGTTAGAAAAACCGTAACTAATATGTATCGCATAACTAGAAATACCTATGTATTTAGATAAATAAATCAACATTAAGCTTGAAAAAATCTCAGCCCAAAAGTTGCACCCACCCGAAAGCAAGATTAAAGATTTATATCGAAAATCAAATAATTTGCTAATAATCTTAATCATTACCTTAAAGTAATTAATCAACACCTAACTTCAGCAAGTAGTTATGTTAGGATTTAGTTAGGAATTTACTCAGGTAATATTTATGACATTTACTGATGAACAGTTTCCGCAGGTTTTTTCAGAGTGGGACTTAGAAACTCTATATACCGATCTTGCTTCGGCAAAAGGAAGGCGATTAACTCCTGTAGAAAAGTTGCACTTGAGGGGATTGTTAGCGGGGCATAGTCCTTCAGAAATTGCCGAAAAGTTGAGTAAGAGCGTTAAAGGAGTGGAAGTTGATCTTTGCAGCACTCTTTATCAATATGTCAAAAATTTAGTTGGGAAGTCTAACGGGAAAGTTGATAATTGGAGAAGCATAACTGAATGGCTTGAAGCTGCTGGTTATAGAAAGCAGATACCTACTGAAATACAGTCAGATGATCACTTCTCTGTAAAAATTCTAGTTAAGAGAGCGAATGTAGTTCTTGAAAAAAATCAAATAGCGATTGATATTAATCTCAGAATAATTGCTGCTACTTCACAAGAAACCACTTCGATTACTGAAGAGATAGAAGTTATAGAAACTATTCCTGATGTGTCTCTGAATTAAAATGTAAGTTGAAGGTAACTAAGCTTCGTATTGACTGAGAAATATGAGATCACCCTTGTTTTGCTAAAAAACATCGACTACACCAAACTTGACTCAAGACGCGATCGCTGAAAACTTAATCTCCACCTTCTGATTGAGAGCGTCAGCAATTTTCTGTAACATTGACAGCGAATGACCATCATAATCAGCATCCTCAAGCAAAAGTGATCGCCGATTGTTTAGTACCAACGCGATCATAGGCTTTTGTTTAGGTTTGATGAGAGGCGATCGCACTGTAGATTTAGCGATCATCGATATAAAATATAATCACGATAATAAGAGGATGATCATCATGGCGATCTCACTATAGGTAGAGTTCACCAACTTTTAAATTGCATACTATAAACAATGACCGACAACAAAAAGTACCGCATTCAACTAGAAGGGCAATATCGAGCGCTTGAAGAACATTTACAGAAATTGGCAAAAGAAAGAGAAAAGCCAATTGAAAATCAAGATTTAGGACTAATTGCTCACTGGGAGAAAACCGTAGCAAACTGTCATAACCAAATCGCAAAATTAGAAAGGAGACTCAAAAAATGAATACAACTTACAAACAACCTATCGATCGCCTCAAGCGTCATATGGCAGAATACCAACCCCAACTAAAACGCGCCATTGCAGCCATTAACATTCTCGAAACAGCTAGTCCAGATTCCGATGAGTTCTGTAACGCCCTAGCTGAACTTCACGTTTGCACCACCATCTTAGAGCCATATTCAGAGGGAATGCTAGAAGCGATCGAGCAGTTTACAGAAGATGACTCTATTTTGGCTGATTCATAAAACTTGTCTCAAGGAGCGATCGCTCATCATAATCAGCATCTTCAAACAAGTGCGATAAAATTGACGTGATTAGCGATCGGCATACTCTAAAATATTGATTGTAGAGATACTGATAAATATGAAGCGTACACAAGTAAAAGTAAATCTATCTCTTCCTTTCAAAGCTCTCATAGAAATGATGAGTTCCCTAGAACTACGCGAGAAAATCAAACTGAGAGAACTATTAGATCGAGATATTGCCAAAACCCAACAAAAAGCTCAAAACCTCCCTTCACAAGAAACCTCACAGGAACTCGAACCTGTGATAGAAAGTTTTCGGCGTGGTTGGGATGACGTAATGAATGGCAGAACTAAGCCAATTTCAGAACTATGGGATGGAATTGATGCCGATTGATCCATTAGTTGAGCTTAAATTCTCAGAAGAGTTCAAAAATAAACTTCGCGATTTATCAAAAAAGTATCGGAATATTCGCTCAGACTTACAGCCAGTTCTTGACGAACTCCAAGCAGGAAACTTTCAAGGCGGCAAATAGCTAACGTTGGCTATACGGTTTTCAAATTGCGGATTAAGAATCGAGACAACAAAAAAGGTAAAAGCGCAGGTTACAGAGTCATTTATTACGTCAAAACAGCTACATCGGTTTTTCTAGTTACGATTTACTCAAAATCTGAGCAGTCAAATATCCCAGCCTCAGAAATTCGCCGTATTCTGACTAACTATGAATAAAATAAAATTACGATAAGAGGATGATCATCATGGCAATCGCAACACCAAACGCACTAACAGATAACCGTATCCGCTACGTCCCTAACACCGAAGGCAAAACAATCGATGTAATTATCCCTGTTGAACTCTGGCAACAAATCATCGTGAAATTTAAAAAATTTCACTGGGTTTTACGATAGAAAAAGAATTGGCTAAATAAATTTGCGATCGCTATTGCATTCTTGTAGTACGTGTAGTATAAATGTAGTGCAGCGTAGTTCAAGCGCGTAGAACGCCTAACCTGATTGATACTACAAGTACTACTCAAGTAGTTGTGTAGCAATTGGGAAAGGAGATGCAGCCTCGCAAACTGCTGAATTCCTTTATGCAATGACTTGCCTATCTGGGCTGAAGCATTCAGGGTTATTGCTACCAGATAGGTGCTGCTTGTTCGCAAGTGGCATCTATCACCAAACCAAAACTCTCAATTTAAATTTTGCCATAGGCAAAATTTAAATTCGCTAAATATTGACGGGTAGCTCAGTGGTAGAGCATTGAAAACATCCTTTTTCGTCACTTACCTGCAAAGGTCGCAGATTTAGGGTTATCGCCTGAAACGCCAAGTGTCGGGGGGTCGAGTCCCTCTCCGTCAATTGGGAGTTTGATTTTGAGTAATGTTTTGGACAGATAGTTATGCGATCGCAATCGAAACTTCTCTTTGCCCTAGATTACTATGTGGCGCTTTGCGCCATGTAGTAATTAAAGGGACGAATTGGCTAGGGTTATCGCTTTGGTTGCATCACCTCCATGAGGTGATTGGGTTCAATTCCCATCCCTTCCTAAACTAGATGTTTTGCCTGCTGGTTGCCATCTCTCCTTAAACAAAGCAAAAAATCAAAATTCCAAATCGGTAGTCCTAAAGAATTAATGGAGTGTTGCGCGTAGTGTGGCACTTCATTACTCAAAATCGCTACTTCTTTAGCTCTACCCCCAATCTTGGGGTGGATAGTTCAACTGGTAGAACGCACTTTTGCCCGTAAGGGACGCAGACTTTAAGGTTATCGCTTCTAACGATCTCCCCCTTTATGTCGCGAGATGTGGGTTCGAGTCCCATTCCACCCCCTTCTAAAAGCTAATGGTTTTTAGGTTTGAGAAAATTTTGATTGCATCAAAATTTTCTCAAAATATCCTTCTCTTTGGTCGAGGCGAAGGAAGTTCTCTTTAACTTTTCCCTGACGGGACGGAGAATGTCATGTCTTATAAATTTTTATTCCAGAAACCCAAAGGTACACCTCAAACTCAAGCGATCGCAGGTCGTGAAGCCGAAATGATCCAAGGGCGATCGGGTGGCTTTGCCTTTGATGCGGGTATCTGGCGCATGTTGCGTCGTTGCTTGCTGATTGGTACGGCTCAAAGCACCTACTACACTGGTAAGCACGAACTGTCCGCCGATTTCATCGATACGGTGCAGAAATGTGTCGCCGAAAATCCTGATCGCGTGGCGAGCGAAATTCTCTATGCTAGCGATGGTCGTGCGGTGAATAACAGCGCTCCGATTCTGGCTCTAGTCTTGCTATCGATGGGCGACAGCCAAGCAGCGAAACGGAACTTCATGGAAATCTTTCCTCAAGTTGTCCGCACTGGTAGCCACTTCTATGAATGGATGAACTACACCAAGTCCATGCGTGGCTTCGGTAAAGTCATTCGAGAAAGCGGTAAGGCATGGCTCTCCAATCCCGACACCAAGGCGCTAGCCTATCAATTGCTGAAGTACCAACAACGGCAAGGCTTCTCGCACCGTGATGCGTTGCGTTTGTTTCACGTCAAGCCTGAATCTGACGAGCAACAAGCGCTCTATCAATGGGTGGTCAAGGGTTGGGATGAACTTCCTTCAAAAATTCCATCGGATGCGCTGGCGCAAATCTGGTGGTATGAATGGCTGAAGCGTCACCCTGACAAGACCCATGAAGCGATCGCCAAGGGTAAACTTACTCATGAAATGGCGGCTCCCATCGGACAGATGGATGTGCGTGCATGGCAGTTGCTCTTTAACGAAATGCCCATTGGTGCATTGTTGCGGAACCTTGGCTCCTTGACCGAACTTGGTGTCTTGACAGCGAAGAACAAGGACAACTTGAAGCATGTCGCCAATGTATTGAACAATCGCGATCGCCTGAAGAAGGGACGCATTCACCCCATTGATGTTTTGAAAGCTCTCAAGACCTATCAGTCTGGTGGTGCGCTCGGACGTAGCCAAAAGACTTGGCAACCTATTCCTCGCATTGTCGATATTCTGGAAACTGCTCTGGAAATGTCCTTCGATGCGATCGCGCCCACGGGTGTGACTTTCCTCCATGCGATCGATGTTTCAGGTTCAATGTCTTCCTACACCGTAAGTTCCATCGGCTTGACCTGCTGCGAAATCGCGGCAACGATGGCTTTGGCAACGGTGAAGGCGGAAACCAACTATGCGATCCGTGGATTTGCGACCGACTTCCGCGATTTGGGAATCACCAAAAAGGATTCCTTCACATCGGCAATGCAAAAAGCCTCGAATCAAAACTTCGGTGGTACGGATGCGTCGGTGGCTTACGACTGGGCGATTAAGAATAAGTTCTATGCGGATGTGTTCTGCTTCTGGACTGATTCCGAATCTTGGGCAGGTCGTCGTCATCCTAGCGAAGCCTTGGCTGAATATCGCCGCAAGGTGAACGCTAATGCGAAGGCAATCTATGTGACCTTGGCTCCCTACAAGCTCTCGTTAGTCGATCCTAAAGATCCTAATTCTTGGGATATGGGAGGGTTCGATCCATCTATGCCCCGTGCGATCCAAATGGTAGCAATGGGTGAAGTCTAAAAAAAGGAGTCGCTTTGCAACTCCTTTTTTTGTATGTAGCTGGAGTTTGGTAAAGCCCTCACCCCTAGCCCCTCTCCTGCGGGAGAGGGGAACAAGAGAAATTTTCTCCCCTTCTCCTGCGGGAGAAGGGGTTGGGGGATGAGGTCATATTTATTAGGCAACCTCGGCTGGTTCCCTTGTTTCCAAGGAAAGCCCACCTGCACGGATTCCTTCCATTTCTTCTAATACCTGTAAGTATCTGCCAGTAATAATTCTCGCACCACGGCGATGGGTGAAATAGTTCCATCCCCATTGAACCATTACAAGAAGCTTATTATCAAATTCAATCAGATAATAAACATGCACAAATGTCCAAATAAACCACGCTAACCAACCTTTGAGACGGATAAACTTAAAGTCCACAACTGCTTCATGGCGACCAATTACGGCTAGGCTACCAAAATCCCAATACTTGAATTTTGAGGGTTCCTTTTCTTGCACCTTCGCTTCGATATGATGCGCGACATATTCACCCTGCTGCATCGCCACAGGCGCAACCCCTGGAAGTGGGCGATCGCCTTGGTGGGGATAGTTCGCTAAGTCACCAATCACATAGACATTAGGAAAATTCGCGATCGACATATCAGGCTGGACAACCACGCGACCAACGCGATCTAGTTCCGCATTCAGGCGATCGCCTAATACTTTGCCCATCGAGGAAGCTTTCACTCCAGCCGCCCAAAGAATTGTTTGCGCCTTAATTTGCTCGACTTGATCGCCACATTTGATGGTAACGACATGTTCTTCAATGTTGGTCACCATAGCGCTAGTTTTGACCTCTACGCCCAATTTAAGCAGAGATTGCTTAGCGGCTTCAGAGAGATCGGCATGGTATGGCGGCAATACGCGATCGGTTCCTTCGATCAAGATGATTCGTGCTTGCTTAGTATCAATATTCGCAAATTCATCACTGAGGGTGCGATGGGCAAGCTCGGCTAAGGTTCCCGCGAGTTCTACGCCTGTTGGGCCTCCACCGATGACCACAAAGTTCATCAATGCTTCTTTAAATTTGGGATCATGGGTCTTTTCGGCTGCTTCAAAGGCGCTCAGGATGCGGCGACGCATATTAATCGCATCTTCAATGGTTTTTAATCCAGGGGCTTGCTCTGACCATTGATCGTTACCAAAGTAATGGTGACTAACTCCTGTTGCCACGATCAGCGAGTCATAGCTTATGTCTAAGTGATTTTTTAATTTAAGGAATGAGAATTAAATAACTTGTGCAAATGAGGATAGAATAAATAAGAAAAGAAGGCTTAATTATGTACTATTGCGAAGAGATTGAATCAGAGATGGTGAAGTTTTATATTTCGCTAAGCGA
>JBIKYZ010000095.1:0-16967 GCA_044354985.1 Pseudanabaena sp.
TGACAATTATTGGCATAATGGGTTTAGGGATAATGATTTGTTTTCGGTTGAAAGTTGAAACTCTCATTATCCCTTTTCGCTTAATCCCGCTCTTTCTTTGCTTCAATCTTGTCCAAAGTCCAATAAAGTGACAACAGGTACATTAATAGTACTCTTTTGCTCTTCAAGACATAAACCTCCCCATCCAGTCTGCTCATCGGACATAAAGCTAAAAGGGAAATTACCTATTTCTTTTCCCAGTGCAATATCATAAATATCTACCTGAGAGTCAAAGTTGTTAATACTAATATTTTCACGCAAAGGAGATATATTTTTGGGAGAAGCTTCAAAAGCTATGACTTGATTTTGTGGATTTGAAGCAGCCCATAAACAAGAAAAATACCCATAGTTAGCACCAACATCTACAAATAAACCACCTTGTTTCGCTAATGCTATAATTTTACGTGTGAGTTCTAATTCATAGAATCCGCAGAAAGCAATTACCTGATGTGATACATCTTTAGGCTCAAGTTTTAAGTTTGTATTCGGGGCAAACTCTAAAGGTGCAGAGTCAAATAGATACGAAGATTTATAAGATTCCTTTAGAAACAATCGATAGTATAATTTTTCTCTCAACCATAGAGGTTGAACTTTCTTTAAAAGAGAATTAATTAGCATAATTTTAATCAATGAACTAGATAAAAATTCAGCGTTAGAAAACTAATACCAAAACACAAAATGGCATAGCCATTTTGTGTTTTTAAAACCCTTACAGGGTTTGGTTTTAATTCACAGAAGTGTTGCCACACTTCTGTGAATTGGTATAATTAGTAATAAGGCAATCGAATCTTTAATTTATAATATTTTACCTGAAGGGGTGTCAAAGACATCTAAAACGTAGATATAACAACCATGCCATTTTCCTCTGTAATTCGTTCATTAATCCGATCGCCTCTCACTGATGAACTAGAGAGTAAACTGGCGCGATCGCATCAACTCATTCTTTCGGGCTTATCGCGAGTGGGTAAAGGGCTCGTTAGCTCTACCCTGAGCCAAAAACAAGAAAGGCTGATGTTAGTCATCGCTGCTACGCTTGAAGAGGCAGGACGTTGGTCAGTACAACTAGAAACAATGGGTTGGCAGACCGTGCATTTTTATCCCACCTCTGACGTATTGCCCTACGAGCCCTATACGCCAGAATCGGAGACTATTTGGGGACAGATGCAGGTTTTGGCGGACTTGACGAAGTGGGATGAGCAAGAAGGTGATAAGAAAAAAGTTGCGATCGTCGCAACCGATCGTGCTCTCCAACCCCATTTACCAAGTCCTGAAGAATTTAAAGAATATTGTCTATCCTTGGAAGTTGGGTCAGAGATAAAGCTAAAGGATATCGCCGAAAAATTGACTCTGATGGGCTATGAATATACATCAACGGTCGAAACAGAAGGACATTGGGGAAGGCGTGGCGATATTATTGATATTTTCCCTGTTTCCAGTGAAATGCCCGTAAGGATTGACTGGTTTGGCGATGAAATAGAACGTATTCGCGAATTCGAGCCTTCTACTCAAAGACCCCTTGATAGCATTTCTTCAGTTTTATTAGCCCCGATTAGCTATGGGCATATTCTCGGTCAACTTCCCAAAAACGATCTTGCTAATAATCGCGATCTTGATGATGAATTTAGCAATCAAGGTTTTGCCGTTCATCCCAGTTCTACGGCTTCTCTATTAGACTATTTGCCAAATTCAGATCAATGTTTAGTGGTAATCGATGAAACTGATCAATGTCAGGCGCATTGCGATCGCTGGTACGAATCTGCTGAGGAGATTGCTCCCCGATCCGCTGAGAATCAGAGAAAACTCCATCGCTCTTTTGCTGAATGTCTAGAACAAATCCAAAAATTTGATCGCCTCGAATTATTTGAACTAGCCGAAGAGACTCGCGGCGTGAATATGTCCAGCCGTTCAATCCCTGCAATTCCTCACCAGTTTGGCAAACTTGCCCAAACAATCCGTGACTACCGCGAACAAAAATATAAAATCATTCTTGTTTCGGCTCAGCCTTCCCGTACGGTTGCGCTCTTGCAAGAGCATGATTGCCAAGCCCAGTTTATTCCTAATGTCCGCGATTATCCTGCGATCGAGAAAACCCATAACCTACGCATCGCCGTTGCTTTGAAATATTCAGGTACTGCCGAAATTCAAGGCTTTGTGTTGCCGACTTATAGAATTGTGGTGATCAGCGATCGCGAATTTTTTGGACAGCACGCCCTTGGCACTCCCAATTATGTTCGCAAGCGTAGACGCGCAGTCTCTAAACAAGTTGATTTAAATAAACTTTCCGCAGGTGATTACGTTGTCCATAAAAATCACGGTGTGGGACAATTTGTCAAATTAGAGAAGTTGACCCTAAATAATGAAACTCGCGAATATCTGGTTATTAAATATGCCGATGGCTTATTGCGAGTAGTTGTCGATCAGATGTCGATTCTGTCTCGTTATCGCGGCATGAATGAGGGTAGACCAGAACTACATAAGATGACGGGTAAAGCTTGGGCAAACACAACTGCTAAGGCAAAGAAAGCGATTAAAAAGATTGCTTTTGATTTGTTAGAACTCTATGCAAAGCGATCGCAACAGCTTGGATATGCTTTCCCGCCCGATAACCCTTGGCAGCAGGAGATGGAAGATTCTTTTCCCTATCAGGCGACACCCGATCAACTTAAGGCAACTCAAGATGTCAAACAAGACATGGAAAGTGCTCGTCCGATGGATCGGCTTGTGTGTGGTGATGTAGGATTTGGGAAAACTGAAGTCGCTATTCGCACAATTTTTAAAGCCGTGACGACAGGAAAACAAGCCGCTTTACTCGTGCCAACAACAATTCTCGCACAACAGCATTATCACAGCTTGCAAGAACGCTATGCTGCTTATCCAGTCAATATCGCTCTTCTCAATCGTTTCCGCACTACATCTGAGAAAAAAGAAATCTGTCGTAAGCTCAAAACTGGTGAACTAGATATTGTCGTCGGCACACATCAGCTTTTATCTAAAGATGTGGAATTTAAAGATTTAGGGCTATTGGTAATTGATGAAGAGCAACGTTTCGGAGTTGCTCAAAAAGAGAAAATCAAAACCATGAAAACGGAAGTTGATGTGCTCACCCTCTCAGCCACGCCAATTCCGAGAACCTTGTATATGGCGATGTCTGGGGTGCGCGAAATGAGTCTGATTACCACCCCGCCACCATCAAGGCGCTCAATCATGACCCACCTCTCCCGCTATAACCTTGAACTAGTGCGAGCTGCCATTCGTCAAGAACTCGATCGCGGTGGACAGATTTTTTATGTGGTGTCGCGCATTGATGATATTGAGGAAGTCTCGGCGCGAGTCCATGAAATGTTGCCATCGGTACGAATGGCGATCGCCCATGGACAGATGCCCGAATCTGAACTAGAAGCAACCATGCTTAGTTTCAATAGTGGTGAGGCGGACATGATGATTTGTACCACAATTATTGAATCAGGGCTTGATATTCCGCGTGTTAACACAATCATTATCGAAGATGCCCAAAGATTTGGACTTGCGCAACTGTATCAATTGCGCGGTCGCGTCGGTCGGGCTGGCATTCAAGCCCATGCATGGTTGTTTTATCAAGAAAAGGGTGAACTAACCGATGTTGCTCGCAAGCGTCTCAAAGCCATACAAGAATTTACACACCTAGGATCAGGCTATCAATTAGCCATGCGCGATATGGAGATTCGTGGTGTGGGCAATCTTTTGGGTGCGGAACAGTCTGGACAAATCAACACGATTGGCTTTGATCTATACATGGAGATGCTGCAAGAAGCGATCGCAGAAATACGTGGCTCCGAGATT
This sequence comes from Pseudanabaena sp., assembly GCA_044354985.1. Classification (GTDB taxonomy): domain Bacteria; phylum Cyanobacteriota; class Cyanobacteriia; order Pseudanabaenales; family Pseudanabaenaceae; genus Pseudanabaena. The sequence goes on from JBIKYZ010000095.1 coordinate 3,859, forward strand.
CCTGAAGTCGATGATACTCAGATCGATTTGCCGATTACCGCCTTTATCCCTGCGGAATATATTCCCGATGGCGATCGCAAGATGAGCGCATATCGAGCCGTTTCCTCTGTGACTTCACGCCGCGAACTTGCAGAAATTATCGAAGATTGGCAAGATTGCTATGGAAATGTTCCTGCGCCTGCGATGCAACTTCTGAAAGTAATGGAATTGAAACTAATTGCTAAGCGAATTGGCTTCTCTCGCATTAAGCCTGAAGGCAAACAACATGTAGTCCTAGAGTCGAAGATGGAAGAACCAGCATGGAAATTACTACATCAGCATTTACCGAGTCATTTGCAGTCAAGATTTGTTTATAGTCAGGGTAATGTTACGGTGCGAGGACTAGGCTCACTATCCCATGACAAACAGCTTGATAGCCTGATTGAGTGGCTAGATAAAATGCATCTTGCTAAAGCCGAAGCTTAAATTAGAATCTAAGCATAAAGAGTTGCGGCGCTTTGCGCCGCAACTCTTTATGCTTCTAGCCATTTATCGATGAGTCCGCGTGGGGGGACTACTTCAATTCTTTTTTGATTGATATCTACAAAAGGCGCGATCGCTTCTACAAAAGGAATAAGTTCGATTTCATTATTTTCGAGATTGCGAACTTCTAATAGATCATTTCCTGCGGCAATGATACTGATCACTTCTCCCAATAACTTACCTGTTGGTTGATGGTAAACATTGCAACCCACCAAATCCGCGATCATATACTCGTTATGCCCTAAATGGGGGCGATCGCTAGTGGGGATAAACATCACATAATTACGCAACGATTCAGCGCGATCGCAATCATTAATCCCTTCAAGGCGCACCACAAAGAGATTCTTTTTTCCCGCAATTTCTCGTCCCGATAGCATCATGATCTCTTGTGGCTCCTCTTTTTCCGAAGCCGCAATCCAACGTTTACCAGCAGTCTCAAAGCGCTCAGGAAAATCCGAATAAGACAATATTCTCACCTCGCCTTTCAGCCCCTGCGGTGAGACAATTTTGCCAATCATTAACCAATCTTCAGCCATATATTTCATCCTTGTTTGTCACATTCTCGGTATATGGGTAAGGATAGGCGGCGCGAAGCGCCGCCTATCCTTACCCATATACCAAATTCTCGCTTTGCGAGAATTTGAAAACTTATAACATTCTTTCTATTTGTTCTAAGGCATCTAGCGCGGCTGCTCGTTCTGCTTCTTTTTTGCTAGAAAAATTTCGCATACTCTGACCATATAGGCGATCGCCAACATATACTTTAGACGCAAATTCGGGCGTATGATCGGTTCCGCCTACTTTTTCGGTGGTATATCTTGGCAAAATGTGACCAATATAAGACTGCACCCATTCCTGCAAACGATTTTTAGCATCAAGATCAGCTCGAGTATTGACTAATTCTGGTGGTACTGAGTCAAATAACGCCTCCACCGCAGGACGCACCGCCTCGACATCACAATCACAATCCAGATAAAAAGCGCCAATCATCGCCTCAAATACGCAGCTTAAGAGGTTGTCACTTTTATTGCCGCCATCACGTAACGCACCTTTTCCTAATAGGATTTGAGTATCTAACTCTAAGGCGATCGCAAAATTAGCTAACTGTTTTTCATCAACTAAAGCTGCTCGACGACGAGTAAGTTCATCTTCCCCAAGATCTGCATGTTGGCGGTAGAGATAGGAACCACTCAAAAAGTTTAAAATAGCATCGCCTAAAAATTCTAAGCGCTCATTATCTTCCCCTGCACAAGGGTTTTCATGGACGTACGAGCGATGGGTAAGCGCCATTCGCCATAATTTTTCATCCTTAAAAATAAACAAGTCTTTCATTTTGACTAATATAACGCTTGTTGCGCGGCGCGAAACGTTGCTATATCTCACTCAAGACAACTTCGATAGGAGATACTGCCGTCTGGCAATATCGTTTGGCAGATCCTAGCTTCATCCATCCATCCCACATCTACCAGCGCATATTTTAGATTAGCCCCATCAAAGTTTACACCGCGCAAATCTGCCCCCGTCAAATCGGCTCGTGTTAAATCAGCATTAGTTAGATCGGCATTCCATAAATTTGCGCCGTTAAAACAAGCACCATGCAAAATAGCATTGCGCAAGATAGCTTTGCTTAAATTGCTACCAATAAAATTGACATTACTCAAATTTAGTCCGCTTAAATTGGCTAGACGGAGATTGATCTCACTGAAATCTATGCGATCAAGATCAGCTTCCCGTAAATCTACTTCACACAGATTTGCTCCCTTTAAATTTGCGCCATGTAAACTTGCTTCACTGAGATCGGCTTCACTGAGATCGGCATTTTGTAAGTTAGAGCGACTCAAATTTGCCCGAAACAAAAATGCATGGTGCAAGTTAGCATGACTTAAATCTGTATTAGCAAGATTAGCTTCTAATAAATAAGCCTTTTGTAAATTTGAGCCTTTAAAATCCATTCCACGTAAATTTGTACAATTTAGAATTGCTAGCCGAAAGTTAGCACTACTAAGCTGTACATTTTGAAACTGTACGCCACTCAGCCCCGCATAACTGAAGTTAGTACGGTTGATAATGGCATTACTAAGATTTGAGTCTAACAACGAGGCTCCGCACAGGTCGGTATCGGATAAATTAGCGCCTGATAGATCGGCGTTACAGAGGGTTGCCTCCCATAAATTTGCAAAAGCTAAATTTGCGTTGCGTAAGATCGCATTACTGAGATCTACTTTACTCAAATCTACACCCTTCAAATCCCATCCCTCAAAGTTTCGCTCTCCTTGGGAATAACGTTCTATCAAATTGCGTTTCTTTGCAATGTGATTCAACATAAAAATAATATGCTTATATCAAAAAATCCCAAAGCTGGTTTTGATGAAAGTCTGCCTAAGACTGTCTTTCATCAAAACCAACTTTTACAATCAGAATTGATGATTGCATATTACTTTGCTTTAACCTTTTGTTGTTGTTTTTCTTGACGTTTTTCCGTTTGTTTTGCTTTTTCTTTTTCCTTTCTTAGCGTATCTTTTGCAGCTTTTGCAGCCATTTCTGCTTTATATTTAGCCTCTCTGGTTTCCTCTTCTCTTTTTTCTTGATAGTAGGTATATTCGCCAGCATATACACAAAGATCGCCATCACGAATTTCCACGATTTTATTGGCGACTTGCGAGATGAAATAGCGATCGTGGGAGATAACTGCTACCGTACCTTCGTATTCACGTAAAGCAGCTTCTAGCATCTCCTTGGCGGGAATATCAAGATGGTTTGTTGGCTCATCAAGGATGAGGAAATTCACTGGTGTGAGCAACATCTTGGCGAGGGCTAGTCTTGCTTTTTCGCCGCCACTGAGATCGCGTACTTGCTTAAATACGGTGTCTCCACTAAACAAGAATTTCCCAAGGACACCGCGTACTTCTTCATGGGTCATCTTGGGGAAATCATCGTGAATTGTATGAAATACGTCCTTATGTAAGTCCAGAGCCTCAGCTTGGTTTTGTTCAAAATAACCAATTAGCACATTATGACCAAGGGTAATTTCACCTTCGTTATAGTCTTCTTTTCCAACCACCATTTTTAATAAGGTGGATTTCCCTGCACCGTTGGGGCCTAAGAAAGCAACGCGATCGCCTCTTTCGATTTCCAGATTTGCACCTAAAAATAGGATTTGGTCACCGTAAGCATGGGTGAGGTCTTTAATCTGAACGCTAACCCGTCCACTCCGAGATGCAGGTGGAAAATGAAATTTCAAAGATCTGACATCACTATCAGGTGCTTCGATGCGCTCAATTTTGTCCAGTTGTTTTTCGCGGCTCTTGGCTTGGGTACTGCGGGTAGCACTCGCACGGAAGCGATCGACGAAGACCTGTTGTTTCTCAATATATTTTTGCTGGCGTTCAAAGGCTGCGCCTTGGGCAGCTTTGGCTTCAGCTTTTTGGGTCAGATAAGATGAGTAATTACCTAAATAAGTTGTGGATACACCACGCTCGGTTTCCACAATCGATGTACAAAGGCGATCCAAAAATTCTCGGTCATGGGAGACGATCACCATTGGCGTGCTAAGCGATCGCAAATACTTCTCTAGCCATTCGATTGTTTCTAAATCTAAATGGTTTGTCGGTTCATCCAGCAATAACAAATCTGGAGATTGCAGCAAAATTTTGCCTAAGCCCATGCGCATCTGCCAACCGCCGCTATATTCGCTGACAAAGCGATCGCCATCGTCAGCCTTAAATCCTAGCTCTGGCAATAATTTATCGATGCGACTTTCCAGTTCATAGCCATTGTGGTCTTCAAATTGGCGCTGGAGGCGATCCATTTTTTTGAGAATCGGTTCATAGTCCTCACCATCTTTTAAATTTTCTAAATGATGATGGACTACTGCTAATTGTTTTTGAATTTCGCGTACTTCTTGAAATGCTTGCCACATCTCTTGTTTGACTGTGCGGCTCTCTTCGATATCAAATTCTTGACTGAGATAGGCAATTTTGAGGCTAGTAGGACGGACAACCTGCCCTGACGTGGGTTCGATTTCCCCTGCAATAATTTTTAGCTGTGTTGATTTCCCTGCGCCGTTTACGCCGACTAAACCAATGCGATCGCCTGTTTTGACTTCCCAGTTAACGTCTTTGAGGACTTCACCAGTAGGATAAATTTTTTGGATGTGTTCGAGACGAAGCATAGATTTAGGGTAGCAACAAAACTTAACTTTTTATTAAGATTAACATTTTTTTGTAACAAATGCATCAGTCTACCCAAAACCCAAAAAGAAGAAATTACTAACAATCCAATCCCGATTGCTCGACTTCTTCTCCATATCTCAACTACACCATTCAATTTCCAGAAACAGTTCTGTGAGTCTTTTAGTTCTGTGCGATCGCATCAATTCTCTATCTACCTAAATGCGATCGCTAGTACTCTCTATTTATTTGCTGATTTGAGTTATTATTCTGGTTTCAATTCTAAACCACGATAGACTTGCTCGATGGGAAAGCTTAAGTTAATGCTTTTTAGTTCTACGGTGTCGCCTTCTTGGTAGTTAATGATGAGCCATTCGCCTGCGTCATTTTTATGGTACAAATCCATTTCAATGCTGGTGGAACTGACTAATAAGTAATCTTGTAAGTTTGGATTTTTGCGGTACAGTCTAAATTTGCCACTTCTGTCATAGGATTCGGTACTAGGGGATAGAACCTCAACGATGAGGGATGGGTAGGTAATGTATTGGGTTGTAGTTTTATCGCGATCGTCACAAGTAACGCTGACATCGGGGTAGATGTAGTTATTTGTGCCAACAATATTAATTCTCAGGTCTGAGTTACCTGTTATGCAACTACTAGCGTCTAAATAGGTGTCAACCATAGTTGCAAATCGAATTGCGATGCGGCTATGATTAACGCTACCGCCGCTCATGGCGTAAACTTGACCGTTGATAAGTTCGTGCTTTTCTAGTTGCTTTTCTTCCCAAGCAAAGTATTCTTCTGGGGTTATTTGAGGAAAATTTTCTTTAATGGCAATCATTTTTTTGTAATGGATAATGGGTTTGATTTAATCAACTTTACAAGATTAGCGATCGCACTGTGATTTGTGATTTCTAAGCGATCGCAATTACTATGAGTCGTGATTTCTGTGTTAAAAGGCTTTTGGGGCAAGGATTAGCGCGAAGCTGGTGTTATACTTAGTTCGAGTGCAAAGAATCAAGACCTGTAGCTTTCTTAGAACTATGCTGACAACTACTCAATTTGCTCCGATGCTTAGGCAATTGCCTTATTCCGATAAGCTCTTATTACTTAATTTACTTGTAGCCGAGTTGCTCAGAGAGTCTGGCATTGTACCTTTATCTATTCAAGATGATCTCCCTAGACAAGGTTTACATGACTCTTTTGAGGCTGCTGCCATTTTAGCTCAAGCATTAAAAGAGAAACAAGAACTGACTCATGGCTAATTAAGTAAGATTTGCTTTCACTGAGGTAGATCCTAGTCTTGGAGCATTCAGTACGCTTCCTTATTTGCCACTAGCATTAACGTATCAAAGTCAATCCTTGAGTGTTTCAGGTCTGTTGGATACTGGCTCTAGTGTTAATGTCTTGCCTTATGAGATGGGGCTGGCATTAGGCGCAGTCTGGGAAAATCAAAGGCTATCTTTACCATTAGGAGGGAATTTAGCTAGATTTGAAGCTCGTGCATTGGTTGTCAAAGCCACTGTTGAAGAATTCCCTGCTGTAGATTTAGCTTTTGCTTGGACTCAAGATAAATATGCACCTCTAATATTGGGACATATGAACTTCTTTCTTGCATTTGATGTGTGTTTCTACAGAGCCGACTCAGCATTTGAGATTAGCCAAAAAATAGTTTGACTAAAGAAAAAAAGGTTCGTTACATTTCATTAACGCACCCTACAAGATCGCACTGTGCCTTGTGATTTTTAAGCGATCACATCAACAATCTATCTCCTCAAGGCGATCGCTTTCAATGCTTGTCTCTACAGTGCTGTAGGGTCTATCGCATTAAGTTTTAGGTTTAGTCTTTAAGTTCCAATTTACTTTGCCGCAATTACACTTGAGACTATCTAAATCAATTCCAACTGTTGTTACATACAAAATGCCATAGCAACTACTGCAAGTTAAAGCACTGTGTAAATCTTGAAAGGCTTCCAAAACTGGGCGGAAATCTTTTGCGCCCAAGTTCGCCCAGTTATTATAATGCACACTTGCATTGACAGCCCAATTTTCTGATTCCGTTCGAGCATTTATTTGATCTAATACACTTTCCGTTTCACTCAAAGATTTAACATCATCTTTATTACCCCATGATTCAGCCGCTTTTTTAGCAGATTTTAAATGAGCCTTGTATCTACTAGTAGCGGCAGGCTTCAAATCGCCTAACTCCCAACGTCCATCAAGTCTATATCTAACAGAAGCACGAAGAGCGTCACAAACTTCACTAAAAAACTGCTCAGAACCTCTACGCAATTTTGCTGCTGCGCTTGGTATATCGTTGTTCGCCAAGTCTTTTTCTATTCTTTCCCATAGACCAGATTCAGTACCAATTTGTGGACCTGTCTCAACACTCCAATTAGAAAATTCTATAGAACCTTTTGAATTTACTACCTTTTCAGTTCTTAGTTGTGTTGCCCAAGTCTTGTCATGTGTAGTAATAAAAAACTGACGATGAGGGAAGTTTTTCGTCAACAGTTTACATAATTCTCGTCGATGCTCTGAATCTACCGACATAACAACATCATCCAAAATGACTAACTCAATGAGTCCTTTGGTTAAATTTTCAGCTAAAGCCAGATATAAACATAATCCCATGCTGTCTTGATGCCCCTCACTATGCAACGCATGTGGAGGATGTTTTCCCCGCCCATAGAAGCTAACTTCAAGATCTAAAGACGCGCCACTAGGTTCTAGTCTTGCCTCAAAGTCACTTTCATCGCTTCCATGAATCTCTTTATACAAACCTTCAAACTTGCTGCGTATCTCATTATAGAGATTCTGTAACGTAGAATCTCTAGCTTGCTGAAATTTTTCAAGCAGAATACTAGCTTTTTGATACAAGCCTGAAACTATTTGTAATTCCGCTTCTGCACTTTCTAAAACTTTTAAATTTTCTTCCAACTTGGTAAGAAGATCCCAAGCAGTCTGCTCAGGAGTAGCTTCTGGAAACTTTGAGCGAACTGTATTTAGGATCTTATTGGAAATTTCCAATAGATCTACGGGCGCAAATAAACTGGGAATTAAGTTTGATGTAAAATTAAGTTCTAAATATTTTTCTGTTACGGGAGATAAAGCACTAGAAAGAATTGACAAATTAACTTTCCAATCCTTTAAAGCCAACAATTCAGCATCTAACTCAATAGTTTCGGTAGTTTCGGTTACGGCAATTACTTTGGTAAGGCTTGAAAGAATAAAATTGATTCTATTCCTTAGCTTATCGGAAAGAGTCTGTATCTGACTTTGATATTTCTCAGCAGTTTGAGATGATAATAATTTGGTATTTAAATGTTTGCTAAGTTCACCGATAGACCAAGGAGTATCACAAAGAGGACATATGGTGTCGTCTTCGACAATCAGATTTTTCCCTAGCATTACCAATTGTTGTTGAGAAACTGCCTTTTGAAGATCAGGATTTAGTTTAAGTGTTTCTAATAGCACTTTCAATTTCTCATTATATGTCGCTATCTCATCTTGATTGTTTTCAATCAGAACACTTCTTAAATTATCAATATCATTTTGAAACAAAGTAGTATTGACCGAGCGTTCACTTTTGACTGCGGTAGGAAGCTTTATGCCATTTTTAAGCTCTGATGATGTTGAATGAATAAGAGGAACTGCACCAAATACTGCCCTACTTTTATTGATGGCATTGAGCAATGCTTCATAACTAAAAGATGTATTTTGAATAGTTGCATTTATCGAACTCTTGGCTTTATCAAGATTCATTTTGGCGGATTTAAATTCTTTGCTAAAATCATTTTGAACTTTTACAAGTGATTTTCTAATATCTTCAACTTCTGAGATATTTAAGAGGCTTTGAATTTGTTGCGCTCGTGATCCTCCTTCAGATGTTATATATCTCAAAATCTCACGCCGTGTAAGCACATGTTGACCCTGTTTAGCAAGCGCTATTATTGGCTCTAGATAGGGTAAAACCTCTTTGTCGCATTCAAGCTTAGACGGGTTTCCCATACACCGTTTTATTTCTATGGGTTCGCTTAAATTGGGAAGTTTAATTTTAGCTCTAACTATTGCTTCTTCAGGTTTACAATCAATATGTGGACCATGTTTTTTGAGACTTACCCCTTGGCTACCTTCACCTGTAAGACGTGTAATTTTTCCAGTGAGTAAAAAATCAACTGCATCAACAACTCCGCTTTTACCAGAACCATTAGGTCCCCAGACCACAAGATTTTGTTCATTAGGAGTTAAAAGAATGTCACGGATGCCGCGCATATTATAAATTTCAAGTTCTATTATTTTCATTTCTTTGTCTCCATTGATTTTTTCAGAATTTCAATTACCTGTTGATGCTTTCTCATCCATCCTTTTGTAATAAGGAGATCTAGAATATCGTCGTCAAATTCTTTCGAGTCTATAAGCAATTGATGAAACTCTTCGTATATTTCGTCTGTTAGGGACTTTGATTGCTTGGTCATAAATTCTCTCTAAACTAAATATGTACAATAAGTTTTAGCGACACTAAATACAATCTATTTTTTACGTTAATGAAAGATTATAGCAAATGTTATTCTAAGTCAAGTAAAATTGGCTCAATTGTCTATCTGCTAAAGGGTTTGCGGTATGAGATCGCTATTACTAGGAGTCGTGAGTTCTAGGCGATCGCAAGTATCAAATCGAAGAGTATAGGTATAAATAATTTAAAAAAGCCTTGCAAAGCAAGGCTTTTTTAAAGCAAATTAGAAGGGAATCCGAAATACTCGACCGCCGCCAGTACTTTCTGTTACTTGCCAAACTAGCCCTTGATCGCCAGTATCTCGCCAAGGTTGTTGGAACACAGAAAGAGTGCCTTTAGCGGTTTCTCCAGCATTCACAACATTTTTGCCAGACGCACTGATGAACTGTGACGAAACCGTCTTTCCTTCAGCATTGGTTGTTTTCGCAAATATAGGTACAAATCCAAAGGACTGACCGCTCTTGTTGACAATTTCTACATTCAGTATGTATCTACCACTCGACTCAACCTTACCTCCATCAATGTTAATGCTCACATTGTCGTTGGTTTGCCCAGCAGTCACAGACACCTTGCCTAGAGTTTGCCTGTTACTGGGATTTGTAGTAGTAGGAGTGGCTGTAGGTTGATCTTTTACCTCAGCCTTACAAAATGCTCCCCGCGCCGTAATTAGAGCTTCGATGTTCTCCAAAGAGTATCGATTGTAGTTGCGATTTTGGACAACTGCTTGCAAATATCTCACCCGCTCCGAAGAGGCTGGATGGCTGTCTAGCCATCCTGTTTGTTTGTTTTTCTCATAATTACGCCAGCGATCGAATACACGGTATAGTCCATCGGCAGAATAGCCAGCCGACGAGAGAATGCGAGTACCTAAGAAATCGGCTTGTTGTTCCAGCGATCGCCCAAATGCGAGTTCTGGTTTGAGATAATCAAAAAATGTATTAATCAAACCTACTTTTCTTAAAGCTCTAGCTTTGGTTTCAGTGATAATTTTTTGATAAGAATGAGAAAAGACCGTGTGAGCAATTTCATGACTGAGAATACCCGCTAGTTCTGCTTCCGATTCCATATCTGCGATCGCACCAGTATTGATGAAGATCTTGCCACCTGGTAGGGCAAAAGCATTTAGAGAATTATCCTGTAAGACAGTGAATTCGTATTTAAAGTCATCTCGACCTGATAGCTTTGCCAACTTCTGCCCAAGATTATTGATATATTCTGTCAGCTTGGGATCGGTAACCAATACTGCATTCTCTTTAATCTCTTTGGCACTTTCTTCACCAAATCCCGATTCTCCTTTAAAAATCTGCTCCATAATCTTGCGATCGCCAGAAATTAATGCTGTGACAAATGACTCATTTTTGAAGTCATTAATGAACTGATTCATGTAGTCATCAGCCAGCTTCTTGTATTTGGGAGAGTCTGGATGTTCTGGATAGTTAAGCGCAAACTGACGAGCAGCAATAGAAGCTTCAACCTCTATCTTTTTGGAGATGAGTAGCTTTAATAATGGCTCTAATAAATCTACACGATCTGGATAAATGCCATAGGCTCGATCTAAGGTTGGTATAGCTCTTTCTGGCTGATTCCAGCGTATAGCGGCTTCCGCAAACTTGATATGTCCAGGAATAAATTCAGGATAATTGTCAGATAGCTTCTCTAACGCAATTAATGCTTTAGTTGGCAGTCCAGCCTCTAGTCCTTCTTCAGCATTCTGCCAATACACCTTAGCTCCACTCGCCAAATTCTCCACATTTCTTGTAGGTGGATTAGGAGCCGCCACATTCGGGAGAGGCTTCTTCACAGATTGTTGTAATTTGATTGCTTCAGCGAGATTGTTGCTCTGAATCAATCGATCAGCCTGAATTAGCACAGCAATCCGTCTATTTCTTTCGATCGCTTCAGCATTGCCCTGAGAGATTTCGGGGATTTTGATGCAATTGCTTTGATTTTGGGTCTCAGCTTGACCAACAAAGAGAAATGAGAGCACTAAACCAACACAGAATAGTGACATCCATCTCAAGATTACTCGGCGATAGATGGAGAATATTGACACAATAAAATCCTTAAACTTATTAAATTACAGAGTTTTACAAATAAGTAAGTAGCTAGCAGCCTGTCGGAGAAGCATCAACTGTAGGGTGTGTTAGCGATAGCGTAACGCACCAACTGCGTTTATTGGGTTCGTTACGCTGACGCTAACACACCCTACGAGAGCTAAAATCTTCAAACCTTTCAAATTGTAAATTATTCTCAATTTCATATAAATGTACTACATTATTGAGTAACCTGCGCATAAATACAGCAATATGATCTTTAAGGCTTTACACAAAGGTTTCTGCTCATCTCTCAGTTTCCTCCCCATTGCTATTGGTATTTATATTGGAACTTGTTCCACTCCGAGCTTCATATCAGCGGCGACTGCGCAAATTGGCTTACATGACACTTCAGAAAATAATTCAAAGATAAAGTCATCAGATGCCGACATTTTTCAAAAGAATGGAAATGATCTCCAGAAAAAAGGAGAACTCAACTCCGCGTTACAAGCTTTTCAACGATCATTGAAGATTAACCAAGAACAAAACGATCGCGATGGACAAGCCCAAGCCCTGAATAGTATTGCATCTGTCTATAATGAACTGGGACAGTTTGTGAGGGCGATCGAGTCCTATGAACGCGCCCTAAAAATCAGCAAAGAAAGCAAAGATGCCTTGGGCGAGAGTGGCATTCTCAACAATATGGGCATTGTCTATCGCAATCTAGGGCAATTTGATCGAGCGATCAAACTCTATCAAGATGCTCTCAAGATTCAACAGAAACTAGGCGATCGCTTTGGTATTGCCAGAACCATCAACAACCTAGGACTGGTCTATCGCAACAACAAGGAATATGCTAGCTCTCTAGACTACTATCGGCAGGCTTTAGCACTGACAAAGGAATCGGGCAAAAATCCCGCAGGTGAAGCCGTTATCCACAACAACATTGGATTTCTTCTGAATGAGCGTGGACTCAATGCTGAGGCGTTCAAGAGCTATCAACAATCCCTAGAGATTAGTCAGAAGCTTGCCGATCGCGTTAATGAAAGTGTCACTCTCGGAAATATCGGACTTCTCTACAATAGTCAAGGACAATTTGACGTGGCTTTAGGTTATTACCAACAGGCTCTAGCTATTAGTCGTCAAACAGGCGATCGCGCAGGTGAAGCAAAACTCTATCAACACATTGGCACGCTTCTCAAAGAACGGAAGCAAAATATTTTAGCGATCGCTTATCTTAAGCAATCGGTCAATATATACGAAGAGATTCGCAAGGATCTTAACTCTCTAGCGCGGCAAGAGCAAAAACTCTATGCTGACACGATCGCTCCAGTGTACCGTCGCCTTGCGGATCTGCTTTTGCAACAGGATCGAGTAATCGAAGCGCAGCAGGTACTTGATCTCCTAAAAGTGCAAGAAATGGATGACTACCTCAAAAATGTGCGCGGTAATGAACAAACTGCCAAGGGAGTAGAGTATCAGCCTGTAGAGAGACAAATGATGGCTCTAAATATCGAACTTTCTGATTTGCAAGTACTGGAAAGCCAAGGAAAGCTGACTCTTCCACAAAAGGAACGATTAACTACTCTAGTCAATCAAGAGAAAGAAGCAAATCGTCAATTCAGTGCTTTTTTAAATAGTGCGGAAGTCCAAAAGCTAACAACTGAGTTGAATAAAGACATCCAGCAGCAAAATGTTGATCTTAAGGCTATAGTTGGTTTGCAAAAAGAACTCAAGCAGTTAAATTTGGACTTTGGACAAGATTGAAGCAAAGAAAGAGCGGGATTAAGCGAAAAGGGATAATGAGAGTTTCAACTTTCAACCGAAAACAAATCATTATCCCTAAACCCATTATGCCAATAATTGTCA
>JBIKYZ010000324.1:0-5204 GCA_044354985.1 Pseudanabaena sp.
AAGGGTAGAAAGGTTATGGATGGTTTCAAAGAAAATCTACCTATTGTTTTTGATGAATATCTTCCTAAATGGAACTATAGAGCCATTCCTCAAAATGCATAAGTTATTTATTTTTCATTCCTAACCTTGATTTTATTCGTTCTGAAGCAGACCAAGACTTCGTTCTCAATGGGAGTTTTGACTAATGCAGAAGTAAACAGCTTGCCGATTACATCGATCGCTAATAGGCGATCGGAAAGGTTGAGACTCTCATTCTTGGAAATGGCGATCGTCACATCAAGTAAACCATCGTTGGGAATTACCTCTCCGAATCCTTGAGCCAGAACTGAAGTCGGAGGTGCTGCATTGGCGATAGTCATCGCCCCACAGTGAAATTGAGTAACTGAGCCATCAATCTCTACTTCGACAGCAAAGAGCTTCTGTTCTAATAGTTGCTGTGCACCTGCAATCAGATAAGCAAAAGCTCCCAAAAGATTCTTCATGTCTCGATCAGCACGTTGGACAGTTTCAGCTTCAAATCCAATGCCAGCAAGCAAAATCATCGGATAATCATTACAACGAGCCGCATCGACAATGCAAGTATTACCCGTGAGAATGTTCTCACAAGCTGGCTTAAGTCCTGTCGGAATTCCCAATGCGACTGAGAATGCATTGGCAGTGCCTCTGGGAATAATACCAAGGGGAATATCCGTGCCAATCAACGCATTTGCAACAGCGGAAATTGTGCCATCGCCACCAGACGCGATAATGAAATCAGTGTCAGGGGATGTCGGTTTACGCTCCTGAATTGCCGCGATCGCAGCTTTTGCTTGGTCAGCAGGATTAACATCAGGCTTTGTAAAAATAACCTTCAGTTGAATCTGAGGCTCCAAAGTTTGACGAATCATGGCAAGATCCCAATCTGGGTTTCCTTGTCCTGCCACAGGATTAAAGATCAGGTGAGCCACAAGGCGTTTGCCTAGCGATTGCAGCACTGCATCTGCTGTTGCTAGGTTAGTAGCTAGGGGAACGTTATAGATTTTGCATACTCGCAATAAAGGGAGAAGATTGGAACCAAGCAATTGAGTATGTTCGGGATCGAAGAGCCAAATGACCGCAGTAACGTCTCCCGCTATTACGCGAGCAGCAATTTCAATATCCCCACCGTCATGCTGCGATCGCATTAGCTCGATCTGAAGCCCAGTTGAGGCTTGAATCTGTTTCCCCGTATTGGCTGTTGCAATGCAATGATAGCGAGACAATGTGGCTTGGTACTTTTGCGCCAAAGTAGCTATGTCAGATTTTTGAGAGTCATGGGCGATGAAAGCAATCGAGATTGACATGTTATTGTTTTATTGTTCGCCAATTCATGGCTTTCTGTATTGACTCATGCCCATTTTAACAAGGTTGCAACAAATTAGCTCTTTAACCCTAAAACCAAAATTTCAAGATCAAAGATCTCGTGCTCATATTTTGAAGTTAAGCGATCGCTAAATTATGATGATAACTAGCGCCGTCCCAGATTAAGGCAATCAGCTTGCTTTTATTCTGACTCTGTAAATATTTCAGAAAAGCAACAGTACTATCAGAATTACCTATACTAACCGCTTGAATTACACATTCCTGTGTATACAGGTTCACAGCCCCATAATGGTGTCAGTTTTTATACGTAGCCAATATACGCGATCGCAAAGATATAGCAATGTAAGAGATAGCTAGGACAAATCAAAACCCAAGTAAGCGAAGGCGGCACGAATTGCCGCCTTCGCTTACTTGGGTTTTATGTCCTAAGCAAACCTTACATTGCTATATATGAATTTTCAGACCAAAAATAGTTGTTCGGGCTCGAGATAAACTTGCCATGGTTGAGAATATTGCTTAATAACAAACCACTTCTCTTTAAACACTTCTGCTTGTAGATGGTAGTCCCAATCATGTTCAGGTGGAGCATTTAACTTGATGTATAAAGTCATTCGGTGCGGTGTTTCCGTAGTACGAACTAACCAGCAGGGAATCGTATTTGATAAAGAGTTTTTAACTGACTTGTCTAAAAATGCGATATGGTGAGCGCGAATTCCTATATGAGTTAGTAAGTTTGAACCTGTGTAGTTGACTTGCAGTTTACATTGCCAGTCTAGAGCATTAACGATATTTGGCGAGATCGCTTCAATACGCGAGAAGTTTTTACAGCCTGTAAGCCTAGCTGTCTCAATATTCTTCGGATTTGTGAGAACATCTGACTTTGCTCCATATCTCATCACTTGACCATGATCTAAAATCAACAGCTTTTCACAAACGCGATAGGCTTCTTCAATGTTATGAGTCACAAATAGCGTTATCCCTTTATAGTAGCTAAGCGCAGAAATTAGCTCCCTTTCCATTTGGCTACGAAGATGGGTATCCAGGGCCGAAAATGGTTCATCAAGCAAGAGAATATCGGGCTGACTGACCAATGCTCTAGCAAGGGCAACGCGCTGCTGCTGACCGCCAGAAAGTTGATGCGGATAGCGATCGCCAAATCCCTGTAGCTCAATGCTATGTAATTGTGCAGCAACTTTTTGTTTGATTTGTAATGCGGATAATTCTTTGGACAAGCCAAAGGCAATATTTTGCGCCACAGTCAGATGTGGAAACAGGGCATAGTTTTGAAATAAAAAACCAATATGGCGATCGCGACTTGGTAAATTGATTTTCTGATCACTATCAAATAGAACCTTGCCATTGATGGCAATTCGCCCACTTGATGGAGTTTCCATCCCAGCAATACACTTGAGCAGCATACTTTTGCCTGTACCCGAAGCTCCCAAGATACCGATGGATTGATCAACACAGTGCAAAGCAATTTGCAAATCAAACTCAGGTAATTGCTTCTCAATATCGATTACCAAACCCTCTTGATAATTCGTAATTCGTAATTCGTAATTCGACTGAACTTTTTCCTTTTTCCTTTTTCCTTTTTCCCTCCCCTGTTCTCTCTTATTTGACCAGAGATGAGCAATAGCGATCGCGGAAAAAGACATTGATAAAATAATCGCTGTCCACAGCCAAGCTTCTTGATTCGCACCAGCTTCTACGGCAGCATAAATGGCTAGGGGAATCGTGGTGGTTTGCTTAGGGATATTCCCCGCTAGCATCAGGGTTGCACCAAATTCGCCTAAGCCTCTGGCAAAGGCAAGTAGCGCTCCTGCTAAAACCCCAGGAAAGGCAAGAGGTAAGGCTATTTGCCAGAAGACTCGCAATTCAGAAGCCCCAAGAGTTTTCGCAGCTCTGAGTAAATTCTTATCTACTTGCTCGAATGCACCTTGAGCAGTTTTATACATTAGTGGAAAAGTGACGACTATTGCCGCTACTACCCCTGCATACCAAGTGAAAATGATATTAAAACGGAAAAGTTGTAAAAACTTTCCCATCCAGCCATACTGTCCAAATAATTGGAGTAACAGAAAACCAACGACGGTGGGCGGTAATACCAGAGGTGCAAGGAAAATGCTATCAAGTACGGCTTTCCATTTGCCGCGATATTCAAGGAGACTGTAAGCTGCCGTAATTCCCAAAAAGAACGTAAAAAAGATGGCTGTAGTTGCCACTTTTAGAGATATCCAAAAGGGAGAGAAATCAAAGGGTACTGAATCCATATTTCTCGAAAATATTCTTGGCTGGTTCGCTGGACAGAAATTCTAGATAGGATTTAGCGCTCGGTTGGTTAGAGCTTTTTTGTAAAACTGCGATCGGATAGACAATCGGTTTATGAAGTTTAGCATCAATGACTTGTACTACTTTAACTTTAGTGGAAGTTTTCGCATCCGTTGCGTAGACAATTCCTGCTTGAGCATTGCCCGACTCGACAAATTGCAGCACTTGCCTCACGTTATTTCCTAGGACAAATTTTGATTGAACATCTTGCAATAGTTCTAGTTTTGTCAGGGCTTGCTCGGCATATTGACCTACGGGAACGCTGCGAGGATCACCGATCGCAATTCGTTCGATACTAGCATTGGTTAAATCTTTTAATTCTTTAGCATCGCCTTTGTCCGCAGGAACGATGAGTACTAAACGATTGCTTAATAAATCTCGGCGGGTATCAGCAATGATTAAGTCCTTTTTTTGCAATTCATCCATTTGCTTGGCGGCAGCGGAAATAAAGACATCAACGGGAGCGCCATTAATAATTTGTTGTTGCAAATCGCCTGAACTTCCAAAGTTATTGCGAATGGCAACATTGGATTTTGCCTTGCTGTATAAAGGCGTAATTTCTCCCAATGCTTCCTTGAGACTAGCTGCTGCCGAAACTGTTAATTGGATATTCTCTTGTTTAATATTAGGTACACTTGCTTTAGTAGGTGTATTTCCCTGCTCAATCGTTGGCGATAAGAAGCTACATCCTGCGATCGCGCATAGCGTGACAACGACTAAACTAATAAAGGTGATGAATCTTTTCTTGTGCATATTGTGCATATATTTAGTCCGTTGCTACCATTACATCTGAAGCTTTAATCACAACATAAGCTTCTTTACCTTCTGTTAATTCCAGACTCTCAGCCGATGCCTTAGTGATTGTTGATATTACATTGATACCAGCAGAGATCTCGATAGATACTTCGGCAGTTACTGCGCCAATTTTAACCTTCTTTACAATGCCCTTGAAAGAATTACGAGCGCTAATTTTCATCGCTGTTTCTCCTTATAAATTTTTAGATGGATTACAAAACTTTTTCTATGCAGATCTGAGGAATGAAGCTTTATCTATCTGCATTGATTACTTCTTACTAGCTACAATATGGAAAATATGCCAGTATTTCTGTTCACCAATAGCAGTTTCTCCATGATGTTCTTCTTCAAAATATTCCACCTTAAAAGATTGCAGTAACTCCATAACTTTATCTTTTGGATAATGGGTCATATTGGGATAGGCTGTCGCCCAAGTATCGCGATCGCCAAATAATTGACCGCAAAATCTGCCTCCACTTCTCAATGATGCAATGATTTTATGCCACAAGTTAGGAAAATCATCAGGACGGCAAAAAGGTAATGCGAAACTCGAATTAATTAAATCTATGGAATTTGGTAGAGTAAGGCACTCAAAGCGCATCACTTGAGTTTCTAAGGAATGAAAAATAAATAACTTATGCATTTTGAGGAATGGCTCTATAGTTCCATTTAGGAAGATATTCATCAAAAACAATAGGTAGATTTTCTTTGAAACCATCCATAACCTTTCTACCCTT
>JBIKYZ010000462.1:0-2592 GCA_044354985.1 Pseudanabaena sp.
GCCAGAAAGACTATTTGCTTTTCTAAATCTATTTTGATGCACGATATTGTCATTGGGCTATTTATCAATAGATACGAATTTTCTATCCAATCCCATCATGCCTTCCAACAAATCTGAAACACTACCCGCTATACTACCTTCCCAGCCAAGAATTGCTGTCCATCAATTCTCATTATGAAAGGGTTTGCTGCGCCGAAGGCGCAGCAAACCCTTTCATAATGAGAATTTAATGATGCGTGGCTTTGCCCCGCATCATTAAATTCTTGGTTGGAAAGTAGTACTACCTCAAAATGTCGCAAAAAAACAGAAAAAGTCATTGCAATTATGACTGTCCGTGATATCCTGTCACCCATTATTTGCCAGCTGAATTTGTCCAATAGGATTTAATTGGTGTAGAGGACTCCCATGAATTGCTTTAAAAGCGAAAACATCAAAATTGCGATCGCCACAACGCTTTTGACGCAGATTGTCAGTATCGCCATACCAACAACAGTGCCATCCGTCATGCCATCAGCGATCGCCTTGCCAGGTCAAACACCCGATCAAGTCATTGATTGGATTAGAACTAATCCAGCATTGCGCCCAGAAGCTGGCGAGCGTCTGCTTGTGCGCAAAAGTGACACACCATCAAGACGATTTCAATTTCAAGCCAGCGTAGTGCTACCTGGGATTGCCGCCATCCAGAAGAGCGAGGCAAATCTCATTAGAAGTGAGCAGATTAGAATCTTTGACATCATTAATGGGGTAACACGCTCTCGGCTAGAAGAGTCACTGCGCTCTATTTATGGGCCAGATATTATGCGCGACTATGCGACGGCTAAGCGGGTTTATGCCTATCCAACAGTCGCCATGTTGCAGCGATCGCAAGCTAAAAATGCTTCGCCAATTCTCAGAGCTTTGCAAGGAGAATTACGTCAGGGTAAGAAGTACGGCTACTGGGTGGAGCTATTGCAAAATGGCAAAGGTAGCGCTAATTCTGGGCAAATTACGGTGTTTGAGTTGGAGAGTCTCCCAAAACTTGAGCAAGAGCTAAGCAACCGCTAGAATCAAAAAAAGCCTCGCTTCGCGAGGCTTTTTTTGATTCTAGCCCTGCTCAAGTGCGGGCTAAAAGCTCAAACCCGTTGAAACGGGTTGATTATACCAAAACACAAAATGGCTACGCCATTTTGTGTTTTTAAAACCCTTACAGGGTTTGGTTTTTAATTCACAAAAGTGTAGTCACACTTTTGTGAATTGGTATTAGAAGTATTCTCAAGTCTGCTGAAGCAGACTTGAGCTTTTAGCCAAGAACTTGAGTTCTTGGTTTCTTTAACAAAAAAGCCTCGCAAAGCGAGGCTTTTTTGTTAAAGAAACCAACCGTAACTGTGCAAACCTTTACCGAGAAGATTTACACCGAGATAGCAAGTCCAAACTACTAATAGCCCCACGCTAGCCAAAATCGCAGGTTTGCGTCCTTGCCAACCCTTAGTAATGCGAGTATGCAAATAAGCCGCAAAGACTAACCATGTAATCAAAGACCATGTTTCCTTCGGATCCCAACTCCAGTAAGAACCCCATGCTTCGTTTGCCCATACTCCACCTGCAATGATCCCAATCGTCAGCAGAGGAAAACCTAATCCGATCGCTCGATAACTGAGATTATCTAAAGTCTCACCAATAGTAAGACGACGCAAAGATAGCGGTTTAGTTTGAGTAGCGATCGCTTCAGCGGTCAGCGTCGAACTATTCGCTGATTGTAAATTCCCCGAATTCAAAATACCGCCCATACTCTCAACCGCAAAAGCAGCAAATGTCTCAGAGTTAGGATTATTAGTGTTATTCCCATCGGCAAAACTGCGGAGGTTTGTGCCAAAAGAACTACCCTGTAACACCACATCTTGACCACGGGTAACAATCAAAAAGGCGATCGCTAAAATGCTACCTGTCATCAAAGCCGCGTAACTAAGCAGCATGACGCTAACATGCATCATCAACCAGTTAGACTTCAGTGCAGGGACAAGTGGCTCAGAAACTTGCATCCCCGACGGCAGAGCTAGAGCTGCAAAAGCAGTGATTCCCATGGCGAGAGGTGAAGTAAAAGCCCCAACTAGACGCTTGGCGGTGTCATTAGCGCTTTTGTTGCCGATGCGATTAACTACGATATGCATGGTGGTAATACCCCATGCCAAGAAAAATAACGATTCGTAAAGATTGCTCAGTGGGAAATAGCCTGCATCAATCCAACGCGCTCCCAGCAATGTAGCAATACAGAGATTAGCGATCGCCATGCCTGCGTTTCCAAGCGATCGCAAATATGGCAAGTTAGGGAATGCGACATGAACCCAGAAAACGAGCATGGTCGCAAAGAGGACGGCAAATGATGAGTTGTCCAGTAAGTTCTGAAGCGCGACGAGTTGCATTCAGGCAATTCTCCAGCAATTTTGAAAAGTTTGTATGATTTGATTTTTAAAAGTGCATATCCTATGCGTTTTCATTGTAAACGATGTTGCTAAGCCTTACCATTTGTCACTTAGATAAAACCCAAGAGAGAGTTGGGGGGGGGGGGGGGGGGCCCCGCCAGGGGGGGGGGTGTGGGGGGGGGTGGTTTTTGGT
>JBIKYZ010000125.1:0-14340 GCA_044354985.1 Pseudanabaena sp.
ACTATTTTGCCATTACAAAAAACCCCTGTCGTGGGGGGGGGGGCGCCCCCCCCCAACTCTCTCTTGGGTTTTGTCCTAACTTGGGTTTTGTCCTAACATTGATGGCTATAGCTATTAAGAGTCAAAGCTTTTTGATATGGAAGAGTATTTACAAGTTACTGAAGTTATCGATTGGCAGCATCCCGAAATTATCAAGTGCTCCAAAAAAATCGCATCGGGACACAAGACTCCAGACGCGATCGCTAAAGCTTGCTTTGAATGGGTGCGAGACAATATCTTCCACAGTTTTGACTTTCAAATGAATCCTGTGACCTGTCGAGCCTCAGATGTTCTGCAACACAAAACAGGATACTGCTTCGCGAAGAGCCATTTACTCGCCGCTCTCCTACGTGCAAACCAGATTCCAGTAGGATTTTGTTATCAGCGATTGAGCATTGATGATCGAGGTGCACCCTACAGTCTGCATGGGTTCAATGCCATCTACTTGCCCGAAATTGGTTGGTATCGAGTTGATGCTAGAGGTAATAAAGAAGGAGTCAACGCTCAATTTACCCCGCCAATTGAAAAGTTAGCTTACAAAACTCAATTACCAGAAGAAGCAGATTTTCAACTAATTTTTGCTGCACCTCTACAGATAGTTATAGAGGCGTTACAAGCTCAAACTACATGGGATGATATGCTGCATAACTTGCCAGATATTTCACTAGATTCCGCCAAGAATCATGGTTTATTATGACTTTAAATTACCGATCACTGCCTTCAAAATTACCCAACCCTGATGCTCAAGGTGTAATCGTCGCACTGCATGGCTGGGGCGCGAATTGTGATGATCTGATCTCGCTTGCACCCATGGTCGGACTCGCCAATTATCAATGGATTTGTCCTGAAGCTCCCTTTAACCATCCGATGCCCAATGGCAAGATGTGGTATGACCTGCAAAGCCTTGATATTGAAGGCTTAGCCAAAAGCTGTGAACTACTCAGCCAGTTTCTTGAAGATTTACCAGCAATGACAGGTTTACCTTTAGAGAAAACATTTTTGTTAGGGTTTTCACAGGGTGGGGCAATGACCTTGGACGTTGGTTTGGTATTTCCATTGGCAGGGTTGATAGCCCTGAGCGGCTACTTGCATATTACTGAAGAAGAATTGCAAGAACTTTCAGATCGATCATTCCCGCCTATTTTGATCGCTCATGGTACAGAGGATACAGTGGTTCCTATTGATGTAGCTCGCAATACAAGAGAGGTCTTTGAACGCTTGGGTATAACTGTGGAATATGAGGAATATGAGATGTCCCATGAAATTCGTCCTGAAACTTGCGATCGCATCCAAGAATTTATCTTGCAACACCAAAATAAGCTTTGATAAAAGTCAGCCGATGGCTGACTTTTATCAAAGCTTATTTTTATAATTAGAATTGCTACTTTTTTTGCTAATTACTAGTCAATTTTTGAGCTGACAGTGTATTGTTAAGATCTAAATAAATACTATATAAGGAGATATTGTATGAATCTTTCAGACGGTCAAGTTTTTACCGCTTTGTTAGTCTCGCTTTTCCCCGCAGTAATGGCAGCCCTGTTAGGTTCTGCTCTTTCCAATTCCTAGTCATCATATCTATTTTTACAGCCTAGAGGTTGCGAATGGTTGCCAAACGAGACTTATCTCCACGTTTTTCTCCACAAGTACAAAAACCGACCCCGCGATCGCAGAGTCGGTACGGGAGAAATGATGTCGTGAGTATGCATTCGCGCAGCAGCCATTCTACCTCTGGTGAAAGCTTCGCATCCGCTAGCAACTACAGTGAAGCAGTCGCTCAGAATGTTCATCGAAAGAAAGAACAGTATTATCGAGCAAAAGCAACTGAGTCAATTATAGTAATTGCCGTTAATGTTGCTCTTTCTATTGCTGCGATCGCGGCGATCACCAAATTACTCCCATATCAATCTTCACAAAAAGATCGTCTCGATGAGCTTACAACAGAGGTAAACTCGACCGAGCAACGGGTAAATGGGTTGCGCGAAAAATTACCACAAGCTTTAAACTCTGGGAAGTCTCAGGAACTATCTTTGAGAAATCAGGGCTGGATCAAAAATAATCAAGTGACGATTAAGCTCCTTGATCCGTCTGAAGTTGTCTCACCAAATACTGATAGCGATGGCGTAATGCCGACCACAACCACCGCCCAAAAGTATAACAATCGCCAAAATCCATAAATGAATAACCCCGCCGCAAGCGGACGGGGTATCAAATTCTTTTTTACTAGAATTTACTCACACCGCAGAGCGGTGGGGTATTTACCCTCTTAGTTCAAATAAAAGGCGGTGCGAAGCACCGCCTTTTATTTATGGCGTTCTAGCTCAATTAGCCGAATTGCTAATAAAATTTCAGCTAATGTTCTTTGCCACGCATAATACCAACCCGCCCAACCATCCAAAATCCCACCTTTAAGAATCAGGCAGTAAAGCAAAATCACAATTGGCGCAATCACCTTTTGTTTGCGAAGGCGATCGCCAAAGCTTAATTCACTTTTTGGTGTAGCCAGTAATTTCTGAGCTTCAATTAATAAATAGCGATCTTGAGACTGTAACCAACGACTTAATGACTTGCGATCGTCATGACTTATGTATCCTGCTAAATACCCATAATCCCCAGTAACTTGGACTCGATGAGCATGTCCATCTTCAAGATAAATAGCTTTGTCTTTGCGGTAAAAAACTTTGCGGGGCGGTAATAGCGTTCCGCGTAGAGGTATACCAAATACACAATATTTGAACTTAACAAAGTACGCATCTTTAGTTAGATGATCTGGCAATGAATGTAACTCTTCAATCAACTCATTACTAAGAATATAATCGGCATCTAATGAAAGTACCCATCCAGTTTGAACTTGCGATAGTCCATAATTACATTGCTCAGCAAAATGGTCGAATTGACGCTGGAAAACTTCTACTTGTGGATAACTATTCAAAATTTCTAGAGTTGCATCATCACTAAAACTATCAATTACAACTATTCTTTTTGCCCAAGTTAACCGCTCTAATGTACGTCCAATATTTGGAACTTCGTTATAAGTGAGAATTAATGGAGTAATTTGTTCTAGCATCTAAAATCTAACTTTCCATTTTTAACCAGCTAAATAAAGCTTCAACTGTTAGTTCTAAAGGAATTATCTCTAAACTGGGTAAGCGATCGCTATTTACCATTAATACAGGTTGTTGATTAGGCTGAAATGTGAGGATGCTGCGATCGCTAGGATCGAGAAACCAACCTAATTTGCTTCCATTCTGGAGGCTATATAAGATCTTGCCGATAACTTGGCTTGCATTTTGATCAGGTGAGAGAATCTCAATAATCCAATCTGGTGCAATATTAAAGTTGTCAGGAATTTCTCCATCTGCCAAAAATGGAATATTTTGCCACTCAAACACTGCAATATCTGGAACAATTGAACGACCATCAAAAGTACATCTTAGCTCTGGGAAAGCATAGGCAATTTTTTTGGCTTTTGTTAGTTGATTAACAACATTGCAGATTTCGTATTGTAAAAAACTATGTTTACCTTTTGGCATAATTTTTTGAGTAATTCTATTGTTGATATATTCGCTAGCAGGTTCAGTCTCTGGCAATTGCAGAAACGCATCTAAGGTTAGAGTTTTAACAGGTGTTGCGATCATAATATTTAGTTGTTTTAGAATATTTTTAGGCTAAAGCAATAAACTCATTGACGATTGTTTGATAAATTGTAACAAGTTGAGCAATGATAGATAGCCAACTATAGTTTTCAGTAATAATTTGTTGAGTTTTTTGTCTACTGAATAGATCGTTGTCAAAATTTTGAAAGAAATTTTCTAATGTTGTCAAGATCGCATTAATCTCTAATTTAGTGACATAGCCGATCGCTTTTTCTTTTACCATAGGTGCGATCGCAACTCCATCAGTAATTAGCACTGGCATACCAGCCGCGAGGGCCTCAATCGCAGCGATACCAAAATTCTCGGAATGGGAGGTGAGCATAAAAAGATCCGCACCTTGGAGATAGAGATTTTTGGTTTCACCTTCTACAAAACCCACTAGATGAGTGCGATCTCTTATTCCTTGGGTAATCAATAAATCTTCAAGCTGTTGCACATAATCAAGTTCACCACTACCTGCGATGACTAAAGCAAAATTATATTCTTTTAATTTACCAAGAGACTCGATGAGATATTTCAACCCCTTTTTGGGATGGATACGTGACATAAATAGAAGAATAGGAAAGTTGTCGGGGATTTGCAGAAGCGATCTTAGTTGGGCTTGAGCATCGGGAATTAGAGTCGAAATCTGCACTCCCAAAGGCAAAATAAAACTAGAAATATTTAGCTCTAATAGGTTGAATTCTTCTTGTTCTTGCTGAGTCGTGAAATGGAGTGATTGACTATGCAATAAATTGGAGCGTTCAATCACATTCAGATATATCTGTTTGCGGAGCTTACTTTGTTGTAACGACCATTTACATAGTAATCCATGAGGCATATTCAAGTAAGGTACTTTCCGAATACGAGCGATTGCCATCGCGATCGTGGAAGCATAGGAAAAGATTGCATGTACATGGACTAGATCATATTCATTGATATGTTGCCATAGCCAAGTTGTCAGCGATCGCGAAAAGGCAAACTCACGTAAAGCATTGATATTTGGTGAAAATCTAGGAAAGAAACGAATCGGGATATTTCCATACTCAGCTAGCTGATTAGTCAGTTCGTATAGAGGTACGTCAAGTAGATCTTTGCCATTGTCATTCGTGGTGGCAATTTCTGCATCTATACCTTGCGATCGCAAAGCACCTACTATTTCAATCACAGCTTGGCTTGTCCCTCCACGCAATGACGCTACCGAAGGAATGATATGAAGGACTTTCAATCTACTACACTAGGTTGAATTGTGATAAGACCACGCATTCCTGCTTCAGCATGTCCTGCGATCGCGCAATGTAATTCGTAAGTACCAGACTTAATTGGGATAAAAGTCCATGCAGCATTTGTATTCGGACGTAATTCTAATTCACGAATATTGCCTTTAACTTCCACATTGCCTGCCACCACATTTTGTGTCCAGACCGCATCAGCAAAATCTTTACTGGTGAAATAATGCTTCATCCCACTGGTGTTACTTAGTAATAACTTATAACGTTTACCAGATTCAAAGGTGAAGCGATCTGGAAAGAATTTTAGTTCGTTGGCATTGTTGCTCAGATTGACCTTAACTTCGATCGCAGTTTGTTTTGTGAAATCGACTGCTGCTAATTTGACTGGTGCGGCGATCGCCAAATTGGGACTAACCACCAAAAAGCAAATTGCAAATATCCAAATACTCAAAACTTGGCTAAAAATTTTGAAGGTGTGGCGCATATATACCTCTCTCAAAAAACTAACAGAAGGATGCTGCAAGAACCAATTTTTTGTGGCGCGGCTTCGCCGCGCCACAAAAATTAAGCCATGACCATGCCGCCATCGACATTAAATACTTGTCCAGTAATGTAAGCCGCCGCAGGATCAGCCGCCAAAAATCTGACCATTCCTGCAATGTCTTCAGGCTGACCATAGCGCCCAAGCGGAATAAATTTGAGAATCTCTTCGGTATTCTTGAGATCTGCGGTCATATCTGTGGCAATAAATCCAGGCGCAACTGCATTTACCGTAATGCCACGACTTGCCATTTCCTTCGCAACAGTTTTAGTAAAGCCAATTACTCCAGCCTTAGCTGCGCTGTAATTTCCTTGGCCGGGGTTGCCCATTTGTCCCGCAACGGAAGCAATATTAATAATGCGCCCCGATTTTTGCTTGAGCATGACTTTTGATACAGCCCGAGTGGTTAGAAATACGCCTGTCAGGTTAAGGTCGATTACGGCTTGCCAATCTTCTAGCTTCATTCGTAGCAACAGCGTATCGCGAGTAATGCCAGCATTGTTGACTAAAACATCTACACGTCCCCATGTGTCGATCGCTGATTTGAGTAAGCTCTCCACCTGCGCTTCGTGAGATACATCAGCATGGAAGGCGATCGCTTCGCCACCTTTGCTTTTAATTTCAGCAACAACTTCTTCCGCCGCACTAGCAGAACTAGCATAGTTCACGACAACTTTTGCACCCTCAGTCGCAAGTGCAACTGCGATCGCCCGTCCAATGCCCCTAGATGCACCTGTGACAATCGCTACCTGACCTTCTAAAAATCCCATGCTTATATTCAAAACTCCATAAATCTATTTCATAATTCTGGTCGCGCACACGCGACCAGAATCACAGTTTAACGATTTGAGTGTCACTTAACACATAAAAACAGGCTGTGCCAAGCACAGTCTGTTTTTATGTAATTCCTTGCAAGGCTTGGATTGCCTGCTGAGTGCGCTTAATCCATTCGGCATCACGATTTTCTTCGTATAACTTCAGGGCTTCTTGATAAGAGCGAATCGCATTGCTGACTTCACCCTTCATCGTATACAAAGCTCCTAGCCCAAAATGTGCCTTAGCAAAAGTTGGATTTAAAGATAGTGCTTTGAAATAAGCTGATTGAGCTTCGCCGAGTCGTCCGCGATCAGCATAGGCAAGCCCCAAACTGGTATAGTCCACCCATAAATCTTCTTTACCGATCGCAATAGTTTTTTGGAAAGCATCAATCGCCTCATCACTATTGCCCTGAGCGCGTAATAAATTGCCGAGATTGCTATAGGCCACAGCATTCTTGGTGTCAATCGCGATCGCCTGTCGAAACGCGGTAATTGCATCAGCGTTACGGTTTTGATCGGACAAAACCCGCCCAAGATTGTTGTAAGCCGCCGCATATCTAGGATTAATCGAGATCGATTTCTCATAGGCAGCGATCGCCCCTTCGAGATCGCCTTGCCGACGCAGAGAAAGCCCTAGTCCATTGAAAGTACTAGCAACCCTCGGATTGATTTCTGTACTACGCTTAAAGGCTTCCGTTGCTTCAGGAATATTTCCCTCGCGCAACAGAGCGCTACCTAGAGCTGCATAGATATCGGCATTACGAGGATCTTGTTCAGATGCTTTGCGGAAAGTCGCGATCGCCTTTTGTCGATCATCGAGTTGGTTGTATGCCAAGCCAAGATTGTAATAAACATTCGGAAAATTCGGATCAATCGTAGTTACCCGTTTATAAGCCTCAATGGATCCTGCATAGTCGCGTTCTTCATACAGCGAAATTCCTAGCGCAAAATGGGCTACTGCATACTGCGGAGCAAGCTCGATCGCCTTACGATAAGATGAGATCGCCTCTTGACGATTGCCTTGACGACGCAGCGCTGTACCTAAGCCATTATGGGCAAGAGCATATTTAGGACCAAACTCAATCGCTTTACGGAAAGATGCGATCGCTCCTTGAATATTATTTTTGCGTTCATGAGCTAAACCCAAATTGTAATAAACAGGAGCAAGGTTAGTGTTAGCCTTGCTAAGCTGCACAAACTGGTTGTAAGCATCGATCGCCCCATTGGCATCACCTTTTTGATAAAGGGCTATCCCCAAACCGTAATAGGCAGGCGTGTAGCTTTTATCGATTAAAATCGCTTGGCGGTGTGCTTCGATTGCACCTTGGATATCCCCCTTTTGGCGCAACGTTACACCCAAACCATAGTAAGCAGGCACTAACTCTGGACTCTCCGCGATCGCTTGGCGATATAGAGCAAGGGCGCGATCAAGTTGATTTTGCTCTCTAAGAGAGTTAGCGCGTTCAACCAACTTGATTGGTGTATTGGCTAGTGGATCACTCTGAGAAATTTTTGGAGTAATCTCTTTGGTCGCAGTCGATGAAGTTTGAGCTAAGGCGATCGGGTCAAGAGCAGGAGCGAGACTGCATATTAGCGGAAGAAATCCTACTAGCGCGATCTTCGTAATTGCGGTTTTGATCATAGTTAATATTGCTTTTAGCTTGTTTCTGCCATCAAAAGTTATGGGTTAGTAAAGCAGAAATGAGAATGAGCAGTAGGTTTGTAAATTAGAAGAACAAATTAGAAGAGCTGAGTCTTGATCCATCACACCACACCAATGACTTTAGCAAGGAAACCCATCAAATTGTAGATTTCAATTATTTATCGTATTTGCTTGGTCACTTTAATATGATGAGTCGAACGGCGTAAATCTATTTGTCTACCCACACAATTGTTCTTGCTTCTACACCATTACTTTTGAGGACACTGGAGATCGCACCACTTACATCTCGATCCAAGCCTAAATTCCACATTGTCTGAAAATCTTGGTAGGACAAAACATAAGTTTGGCTATTAGTGTCTGTATAAGTAATTTGTTGGCTTTGGGGATCGGCTCCTGTCACTACAATCCAGTGTAGATAAGGAATCGAGCCAATATAGGGTATCGATAAACCACCGACACGCACCAAGGCGATCGCAGGTTTACCCGATCGCACTAAATTAATTAGCCGATTAAAACTAGTTTGTGGGGATTTCTTGACGCGATCGCCTTCCCAGCGCTGCATGACCTGTTGTAATGTCTGCGGCGGCGTGCCAGTTCGCACCTCAATCCATTGGTTATCCAAAGGATTACGGAATTTTTGTGGTAAAAATAGTTTTTTGTCAGTCGCGGCTCGAACTGTTGCATAGTTAACATCATGACCGTAGTAACGTAATATCCGCGCCGCCGAATTTGGTCCACAACTCCAACTATCATTCTGAGCGCCTGTATCAGGCAGTTGAATTGATGCAGACGAGCCATTAGTAGCAACTAAATTCTGAGATTTATCCTGAGATTCTTTTGCTGCTGCATGGGGACGATTGAGCGTGGTAACTGCTGATATTGCTGGCGTGACTGTTACCGCGATCGCGATAGTAGCGATCGCAAGTGTAGAATTTTTTAAAAAACCCATAAAACCTCGCATGGACTTTTCGGTATTTTTACAGCAGTTTTTAAATGGCTTGTCGATTGGCAGTGTCTACGCCATCTTTGCCCTTGGCTACACATTAGTATTCTCTATTTTAGGAATCATTAACTTTGCTCACGGTGCTGTGTTTACGCTCGGAGCATATTTTACTTATGTCCTCTGTGGCGGTGCATTTGGATTTAATGGCATACTTGCCAACTTATCCTTACCTAAAGAACTGCATTTACCCTTTTTTGTTGCCATTTTCATCAGCAGTATTCTCGCTGGATGTGTAAGTATCCTGATCGAGCGGATTGCCTTCCGCCCACTACGCGATCGCAAAGCCGATCCATTGCTCACCTTAGTTTCTAGTTTGGGCGTAGCTGTAGTCATCGTCAACACGATCCAATATTTTGTGGGAGCCGAGAGTTATAACTTCCCCGCTAATATTTATGGAAACCTACCACCAGCGATAAATTTCGGCACAATCGACAAACCGATCAACATTCGCACCGTCCAAATTGTTATTTTTGGCGTATCAGGTATCATTTTAGCGATTCTCACCTATGGGATTAACTTCACGAAGCTAGGCAAAGCGATGAAAGCTGTGGCTGAAGATGCTACCACCGCTAGTCTTTTGGGCATAAATACCGATTTTTTCATTCTGCTCACCTTTTTCGTGTCAGGATTCTTAGCTGGACTAGCAGGAACTCTAGTTGGCTCCAGCGTCAGTATTGCTGGCCCCTATTTTGGCATCGGCTTTGGCTTGAAAGGTCTAGCTGTAATCGTCCTAGGTGGACTTGGCAATATTCCTGGAGCCGTCGTAGGCGGGATTATCTTAGGTCTGGCAGAGTCCTTTGTACCATCCGATCAGTCGGCATACAAAGATGCCGTAGCTTTTGCTTTACTATTTATCGTCCTACTTGTCCGACCACAAGGACTCCTCGGCAAAACCTTCGTCCAGAAAGTCTAGAAAAACAGCGGCGCTTCGCGCCGCTTTTTTATCTAAGTAGCTAGGCATCACCAAATATAAAACCCCAAAATCTGTACCGCCCGCTACGCGGGCGGTACAGATTTTGGCTCTGGGTTTTTAATTATGCTCAGGTAATTAACAAGAAATATTTTTTTCTTTTGAGTTTCATTTACTTTTATGTATTAACTAAAACTCCGTGAGAAGATAATTAGAGTATGTATTCTGCATCACAGACATAAATTATTTTTAGATAATTTCCAAGCATCAAGCAAATTATCAAGCAAAAGCCTATACAGAGGGTTTGGTTATGTTGCACTCACTTTATTATTCCATCAGCGCTATTCAAGACGAAGCAAGACATTTACTCGAAAGTGGAAGACTTACGCGCAGTCAACCCATTCATACTCTTTGTCGCTTCTTTCGCGATCGCGAATGGTGTCAAATCGAACAAGAATTAGAAAATAATCAATATCTATTACGCGATCGTATTTGTGATTTAGTCAGTCGTGAATGTTGGCAGAGTGATTAAGTTATTACAAAATTGGAAAACAAATCTTCCACTTATTTTGTGGTGAATTGACGAAATACTAGTCTTTAACTGCACAAAAGTTATACAATCTGACAAGGTTTAGCCTTATTGCTAACCGTGTAAGCATCAATGGAGGTAATTCAAACCATTGGCGAGTCAGCAAGCGCAAAAACTGAGTCAAGGCATTAGCCTAATCAACCGCCTCAAAAAATTTGTTGACCAATCTGCTAATATGCTGAACTTAGATGAAGATGTGGCAATAGATAGGGGCATGACTCAAATTATTAAGTCGGCGGTAATGGTAATTGGTGGTGGAGAGGATAAAGTCCAAGACCGCAAAATTCTCAAAGCCTTTGTAGAAAGTTCTGGTGGCTCCCAAGCTCGCATTGCTATAATTCCATGCGCCTCAAGAGAACCTGATATTATTGGGAGAATTTACCATGATATCTTCACTGAACTTGGTGCAAGTGTAGTTGAAGTATTAGATATACGCGAACGTCCTCATGATGACTATCCCGAAGCCGAGGCTCTAGTAGATCGGTTTACAGGCATTTTTATGACTGGCGGCGACCAGTTGCGTTTATGTGGCTTGATTGCTGATACTCCCTTTGCAATCACGATCGCCAAGCGCATAGATCAACATCGGATAGTTTTAGCTGGCACAAGTGCTGGGGCTGCGGCTATGGGCTATCACATGATTTCAGGAGGTAGTAGTGGCGAGTCACCTCATAAGGAACTTGTGAATATGAGTACTGGCTTAAATATCTTGCCTGAAATTATTGTCGATCAGCACTTTCATAATCGCAATCGTATGGCTCGTCTGATGACTGCGATCGCGGCGCATCCTGACAAAATTGGCATCGGTATCGATGAAGATACCGTGGCAATTTTTGAACCAAACAACACTATGCGCGTTCTGGGACGTGGCACTGTCACCGTAGTCGATCCTGGTGAGGTTTCCTACAGCAATCAACTATGGGTTAGTGGTGCAGCACCTTTAACAATCCACAATTTGCGAGTGCATATTCTTGCCGCAGGCTGCAAGTATCACATGCTCAAGCGCATTCCTATTAGTCCATCAGTATAAAAAAAGGCTCGCAATGCGAGCCTTTTTTTATTTAGTCCAATCTCCAGCCTCTGGGGTATCAACGATTGATTTAAGCCCTTCTAAAGTCGAAGGTAGCGATCGCGGGTCCATAAACATCACTTTGCTACTGCCACTGGAGCCAATGGTTGTTCCCATCGCAATATAGTTCTGAGCCAGCAAAAATTGTAGTGCTTCCTGAGATTGAGGATTGCCCTTCATTGACTGCAATAAGACCTGCATCGCTTGAGATGTTCCTTGAGCTTTTAAAACCTGCTCTTGACGTTCCGCCTCAGCACGCAAAATCCGTGATTGCTTCTGTCCCTCTGCTTCTAAAATGGCAGATTTTTGTGAAGCCTCAGCATTTAGTAATTGCGACTCTGCCAAGCCCTTAGCTTGGTTAACGGCAGCTTCACGCTCACCCTCAGAATTGAGAATGGCAGCTCTTTTTCTGCGCTCGGCTGTCATTTGCATTTCCATAGCTTCCTGCACAGCTTTAGCAGGTAAGATGTCGCGCAACTCCACCCTTGTTACCTTCACGCCCCAAGGATCAGTGGCATCATCTAAGTCACGTAACAGAACTTCATTAATTTTGTTTCTTGCCGTGAAAGTTTCGTCAAGCTCTAAACTACCTAGTTCGGCACGAATCTGAGTCAAGACGATATTTGCCATCGCTTGACGTAAATTTTCCACACGATAAAAGGCTTTTTCCATATCAACTACGCGCCAGTAAACTACTGCATCGGCGGTAATCGATACGTTATCGCGAGTAATACATTGTTGCGGTGGAATATCTAGTACCTGTTCTTTGATTGATCCTTTGTAGCTGACAGTATCAATAAAGGGCAAGATAAAGTGGGGGCCAGCAGGCAGTTTACGTTTGTATTTCCCAAATGAGGCAACCAGTGCTTCTTCGCCTTGGTTAACTATTTTGAATGAGGAACTGCCGATGCCAAAGAATACACCCGCACCGATCGCAAAGCTAAAAAATAAGTCCATAATGTTTTTCCATCGTTGCTTGAACTCACGTTAATAATAGCGCGATCGCTCTACGCAAGGCGATTTGCTAAACAACGAAAACTTTGCTCACGGTTTCAACAATTTTGACGATCGTGGGAATGTTGTCGATAATGCGTTTTAATGATCTGAACGCTTTCCTAGAGAGGTTTGACTTGTTGTTTCATTTTGCTGCAAGGAGCTGTAGAGATCTAAAAGAAATTTCGGCAATAGCTTCTAAATTTATAAGGGCATCAGCTTTGTTTTTGTCCGTAATATCTTTAGGTAATGATGTGTCAAGCAATCTTTCGAGGGCAGCTTTTAATTGTGATGTGTGATGTTGTTGACGCTTGAGGCGAGCACGCAACTCCTCACTACTACTATGAACGTCTTGTAAATCACGCTCTAACTGATCGATTCGAGCTTGAAGAGTTTGAGTTAAAATCTCTTGGCGTTGAATCGCTAACTGAGATAGTTGTAATTGTTCTTGAGCTTGACGTAGTAGAACCTGAGCTTGCTGACTCCGCTGATTACAAAAAAACAACTCCTGCTCTAATACTTGTCTGGGCAAAGCACTGAATAGAGTAGTTGGATCAGGGATAACATTTGTAGAAGCAAGATTTTCACGTTCAATAACCGCTTTCAGGTCTAATATTATTGTCTTGATATCAGAAGAAACACTTACCTGTCTCAAAACTGCATCTGTAATATCTGTACCTTTAATATATACATTGCTCAAGTCCAGGCTTGAAGAACTATCTACCCTAAAATCAACACCAAGATAAATATCTCTATCCCTCTTTTGTGGCCGAATTCTTTTCTCAATAACATCCAACGAGCCGCCAGGATTTTTCCATAATTTTGTAACTCGAATTTGTTCACGCCAAGCGACAAAAGCAATACCTAAAATAAAAATTATGGTTATGGCAAAACTAGACGGATTACCGTCTGTAAGCAAGAGCATGAAAATAAAGCCAAGAAATACAGTAGCCGTTTGCCAAACTAAAGAACTAAGTCCATTTTTAGCTTCTTCATAGAGACTTATTTTCTTACGGTTTATCGGAACCATGCCCATTACCTCTTTTTAATTCGAGTAAATCAGCCCAAAACCGTCCGATTATTCGTCCAGCTAAGATAATCCATAGGCAGAAATCGGCTGTAATTATTATAAAACAAGCATAACGCGCTACACCTAATGCGTTTTCTTGTAGACATACATCAAAACTAGAGAAATCTTTCCCAATAATGATATGACCAAGCAAGCTAGGAAGCTTTAATAACACACCAAGCGCGATCGCATCTTGGATTGAAAGATAAACAGTTCTCCACAGAGATCCCATCAAGCCTTGCCCTAGAAGATCCAAGGGTTCCCAAATATTCAGCAATAATCGCTCTGTGCGTTTACCAGTCTCTGTTGTTAGCCCTGAAAGATTTGGATCTTGCTGAGAGGGCTGGGTCATATGGGTTATTTTTCACAAAAAGTTTACTGCCTTAATATTACGATGCAGCGATCGCCCTCGCAAATTTTGACCAGCATAGTTTTTCGCTGTAGAGGTCATAGCAGCTATTCCCAGATTTTTAGATTAATTTTACGATGATTCTCCAAAATTGTCCGTAATAGTTGTAAGTAACTAAGCCCAAAAATATCTAAAAAAGCAGAGATTGAGATCTCCGACTTTTTGTGTGACAAACAAAAGTAATCTACTGATTGCAAAGAAAAAGTCGGAGATCTGGGCGTTTACAGTTTTCTTTTTTATGGTTCGATAGGAATGAAAAATAAATAACTTATGCATTTTGAGGAATGGCTCTATAGTTCCATTTAGGAAGATATTCATCAAAAACAATAGGTAGATTTTCTTTGAAACCATCCATAACCTTTCTACCCTTGTC
>JBIKYZ010000325.1:0-5199 GCA_044354985.1 Pseudanabaena sp.
TTTGTCCATGTCTATGAATATCTACTCCTCCACAGGTTGGACATTCAACTGCTTCTAATACCATGCTTTTTTCTTGGTCTATTGCAAATTTCAGTCTTTTATCTTACAACAAATCTGAAACACTACCCATTCCTCCTCATGCTCTCAACAAATGTGACACACTACCCAGAATGCTTCAAGACAAAACTCTAATTGAGCTAAATAAATTATTGGGGAAAATGATTGAGAAGTTCGATTACGATGAAGAAAGATCTTTCGGCTATATGCTGAAAGTTTTGCAGAAAGGCATTTTCTCGCTAAACCCAAAAGCGTGAAAATTTCGGGGTGCTTTTGATGCGATCGCTTTGTCCTAAAGTCTGATTGAGATTTTGGGTTTTGTGATGTGTAGCGATCGCAGTTTACAGAGTAGGTGACGAAAATGAGTCTATTATGCTAGACGAAAAGCAACTCACCCTAGTTTTTAACTTTACCGAATCTATTTAGCCAAAGCCATATGAAAGTTGACGTATATAAGCTTCCTCAAAATAGTCCAGATGATCTTACGGCGCTAGAAGCAGCGATCGCATCTGGCGAAATTAATCCGCAACAGATTGTGGCAATTTTGGGTAAGACAGAAGGAAATGGCTGCGTCAATGACTTCACACGCGGCTTTGCGGTACAAACCTTAAAGAACTATCTTGCTAATTTTGTTGGGAAAGAACAATCTGCATCGATTGTCTATGTCATGTCTGGTGGGACTGAAGGAGCTATAAGTCCCCATTTGACAATTTTCACTAGCCAGCCTTCTCAACCGCAAAGCCCAACCCGTA
Organism: Pseudanabaena sp.; assembly: GCA_044354985.1. GTDB lineage: Bacteria > Cyanobacteriota > Cyanobacteriia > Pseudanabaenales > Pseudanabaenaceae > Pseudanabaena. The sequence continues at coordinate 810 of JBIKYZ010000325.1, forward strand.
TGGCTTTGACTTTAGGCGTGATTCATACCCGTGATTTCACCTCTGCGGAAATCGGCTCATTAACAATGGTCAAGGAAGTGGCTCTGGCAGTTAATCAAGCGATCACATCGGCAGGAATAGCCAAAGCAGACGTACATTTTGTCCAGATTAAATGCCCACTTATCACCAGTCGCGATCGCCTGCTAGATGAGCCTCAATCTATAAATAAGTCCGTAAGTAGCTATCAGTCAATGGGTTACTCACGAGGAGCCTCAGCTCTAGGTGTCGCAGTAGCATTAGGTGAAGTTCAACTGGAAGATCTCACCTCAGATGATATTTGCCAAAATTATGCTTTGTATTCCACTGTAGCTTCCACTTCAGCAGGAGTAGAGCTACGCAACTGCGAAATTTTAGTATTGGGAAATGCACCGACATCAACCAGTAATTTTGTCATTGGTCATAGTGTGATGCAACATGCTCTTGACGCTCAGGCTATAACTAATGCGATCGCTTCAACAGGTCAAACTAGCGATCGGATTGTAAATATATTTGCTAAAGCTGAAGCTGATCCATCTGGAGAGCTGTTGGGAAGAAGACATACGATGATGGATGATTCAGATATTAACCATACAAGGATGGCTAGGGCTGTAGTTGGTGCAGTAGTTGCCTCAATCGTCCAAGATCCAATGGTCTATGTATCAGGTGGGAGCGAACATCAGGGACCATCAGGGGGCGGACCTGTTGCTGCGATCGCCCGTATTGAATGATATCAATTTTCAAAAGTCCTATCTCTTTCAACCCATTTTAGGATTGTTATATCATGTCAGCAATTCTCATTATTAACCCAATTTAGGATTTTCCAGCGCCTTTGGCGCTGGAAAATCCTAAATTGGGTGTTAGAACGCTCACCTTAGTTGGGCTTTCTAACATCCAGTTTTTATAATGATGATTGCCATATCATGCAAATCATCACAACACTAATTCTTTTTATGTTTTTTCGGAATCTTAAAAACATTATTATAAAGGCTTAATATCAAAGACATTTGTAAAAATGAGAAATATTCTAATAGCTCTTCTCTAAATCCATTAAACTCTAATTTTAATATTTGTGGAATTGTATTTTTTATAAATTTATATAAAACCATTTTTAAATAGTATAGAGAATTTATATTTGATAATTCTTCTGGATGAATCATCAAAAAAATCAGTGTAGATTTCTGATGTTGTTTTAGTTTTCCCCAGCCCCCTTTGTGTCTCCAAGGATGGCAAACTGAAGCATCTCTTACAAAGAAGAGTTTATGGCCACCCTTTGTCAGTCTTAGCCTCAAATCTATGTCTTCCATAGCAGCAAAGGGAAATCTTTCGTCAAAACCACCTATAGACTCAAAAAGCTGCTTTTGTATTGCAAAATTGCAAGCCCATAAATATCCTCCTGATTCATTTACTGGAGAAGTTTCAGCTAAACTCTTGCGTGGACGGTCTACATAAGTTCTTCCCTCTAAGACTAAATAATTCATTTCGTTAGTCACATTTTTTGTATAAGCTTCTAACCACTGTGGATCAGGTAAACAATCGTCATCTGTAAAGACTAACCATTCTCCTTGAGCGTACCTTGCTCCATTGTTACGATTAGCGGCTGGGCCATTGTGCGAGCCAGCAACCCATTTTACCCAAGAGTAGTGATGATTAATCATCTCCTCAGCTGTGGTTAAAGAACCATCGTCAGTCACAATAACTTCATAATCATCTGATGTTAATGTTTGTACATTAGAAGCGAGGCAATCTAAGCATTTTGCTAGTAAGTCATTTCGATGGTAGGTGGGAATTATCACTGAAAACAACATATTTTAAAGATATAAGTTTTGTGTTTTTTAAATGAATTCAACAGAAACTTTCTTATCCTAATAATCTACATGATCTAAATATTAAATAACGCTCTCTTAATCAGCCCTAAAAATCGAGTATCTGTTAAGGATTCATAAGGTAGTTCTATTACTGTTTTCAATAAACTCTTTATGTCCTTTTCTCTAAGACCACTACAATACTCACTTAAATATTGAGAATATAGTATTAAATTTGATATTTTTAGCCAATCTTGTTTTTGTAAATGATGTGAATATTTTTTAGCAATTACTATAGCTTCATTTCTCATAGATTGATTATGGATACTTGTTTTAGTCATATTATGAATTCTGTAAAAACAAATTGGCTTTGGATTTCTATAAAACATTGGATTTGCAAGACGAATTCTTATAAACAGCTCTAAATCCATACAGTAATGGAGGTTCTCATCTAGAAACCCTATCTGTTCTAATATCGATTTAGTCATAAAAACTGATTGAGATGGAATAATATAATCAACACTATAAAAAAATTTAAGCATATCTTTTAATTTAAAGTTTTTTATTCCTTTTCCTTCTATAATTTCCTTCTCTCTTATTGAAGAGCCAATGTAAGTAGTCCCATATATGAAATCGCATTTGCACTCTAGAAATATTTTCACTGCATCTCTTAAAGCATTAGCTAAGTAGCAATCATCTGAATTCATCCAAGCAAGATAATTACCTGTACATTTTTCCCAGCCTTTATTGATTGCATGAGACTGTCCTCGATCTGACTCGCTAATCCAATAGCTAAGATAATGCTCATATTTTTTGATAATTTCCACAGAGTTATCATTACTACCACCATCAATAATAATGTATTCAAGATTTGGATAGCCTTGAAGTAATACCGAGCGAATAGTTTCCTCAATAAACTGTCCTTGATTGTAGCTAGGAGTAACAATGCTAATTCTTGGCCAGCCAGAACCATCAGGCATTTTATCAGGAAATACCTCGGTTGGTTCTGTCCAAGGCCAGCCTGTTTTTTCTTCTGGTGGGGTAGGTAGATCTTGTAATGTCAGAGCAGTATTTACAAGTACCATATTATCTGTTCAAAATCGCAAAATCAGTTCGTGTAGTTAATATAGCGCTTTGTTTGCATTATTTGGAAGCAAATTGTACAACATCATTCCATATGGTCAATAAAAAACAGCTGTAAGCTGACTTTACATATCTTTAAATACAACTTTGCCGAAATTGAAGAGAAGCTAAGAGAGTATTTGAGAAGTTAAGCGAGGCGTTTAAGGGATGCCCTAAAAAGAGATTTTCTTCTGTCTGGGGGATGGACATGACGGTATTTGGAATTTGTTTGCACAAATTGCTTCCGCAGAGCAACGCTTTGAAATCCTTGATTGGTATCATCTAATTGAGCATTTACATGGCGTTAGCGGTTCCATGCGCCGACTAGAAAATGCTGAACAATTTCTTTGGGATGGTGGTGTTGATTCGGCTATAGCTTTATTTGAAGGTTGCAAGTTTAAACGAGCTGTGAATTTTGTGAGCTATTTACGCAAACATTGTCTACGGATTCCTGAATATAGTTACTTCCATAAGTTAGGTCTGACTATTGGCTCTAGTGCTGTCGAATCTTCGATTAAGCAAATTGGGCGACGCGTTAAGATTTCGGGTGCTCAATGGCATCAAAAAAATGTCCCTCAAGTTTTGAAGCATCGCTGTGCTTATCTCAATGACATGCTTGATTCTACTGAGTACTTATACTCAGTGCCTAACTGAGTTGCTCCCAAATAATGTCACCCGTTGATTCTAAAAACCCAGTAGTCGTAACTCCTCACTGTCCTTGGGTTTCTCATGGATGATTATTTTTACGTTAGTATTTTGCTCATATTGGCTTCTTCGCAAAAATGTATCAGAGCCATCTGTAGATGCATCAACAACAACAATTATTTCGTCAAAAGGATGGGTTTGAGACAGAGCACTTTCGATCGCTTCACCAACATAGCTGACACTGGACAGTTAAAGCGTGATCGACGTATTTGCGTCTTTCTTATCGACATGAAATGGGCGTTTCAGAACCTATCACTGATTAGCTGACCAGTGCTGGCTTTAAGAAAGCATTTAAGAATTGATAGCAGTAAGATTTCTAAGCATTTTGCGAATCAAAGCCATATAGATAAACGATTCCGAGGCATTCTCATAAAATTCATAATCCTTGCTCAGCCTGCGATATTTACCTATCCAAGCAAAGGTTCTCTCCACTATCCAACGCTTTGATTCCACCTCAAAAACTTTCAGTTTTTCAGTCCTTGTGCTTACTTCCCAAATGCAATCAAAGTTGTCTTTAACCCACTGGGTTATGTCCTCACCAGAGAATCCCTTGTCAACCAATATTTTTTGTAATCGGCTCAGTGGGTATTTCAGACTTTCTAATAGTCGCATCGCTCCTGCTCTCTCACCAATATTGGCTGGACATACCATAGCCCCGAACACTAACCCCAATATATCAACCATGATGAACCGCTTGCGACCATTGACCTTTTTACCGCCATCAATACCCCGACTACCTGCAC
>JBIKYZ010000096.1:0-16905 GCA_044354985.1 Pseudanabaena sp.
GTTCTCAAACTTAATTCTAAGCTCAATCACTTCGCTCTCAAATCCAAATTATATATCAAGGCTTTGCAGCAATCTCACTTGGAATGGCAGTCTCTGAAACCTTTTTAGGCTTCTGCGTAACATGAGAGCGTAAAATTAGCTAGCACAATCAAGCCTTCGTCGGTAAACGAAAGAAAGCCACAGGGAGCTTTGTTCAATAGTTCTTCGATCTGTTGGCTCACAGGAATGGATAGTAAGAGGTTTGAACAATTTATCTAACTCATGTTATACCACTTCTTAAATTAAGAGCGTGTTTGAGAAGTTTTGTACCCCCTCTAACTCCCCCTTGCAAAGGGCTACCGTGTATATACAAGTCGGACTTACCCCCTTTAATTCCCCCTTGCTATAGATATTTATCTGCGCCTGCGGCTGATGAAACACTAACGAATCCCCATCATCCGCTTAGGACTGTATCTAGATTTTGGCGCATTGTTGTTGGTCGTGTGCTGTGCAATAGTATAAATATCGATTGGGAAGTATTTTGAACTCAGACATTATCAAACTTTCTGCACTGAAGTCAGCAATTATTCGAGATCTTTTGGTCGTCGATCGCGCTGCGACAGTTATGGAGGCGATCGCTTTAATGAGTGGTGGGCGATCGCAATGTGATGCTGACAGTAATAGCGATATTCACCAGCAAGAATTTCTGCAAGAGTCGAGATCGAGCTGTGTATTTGTGGTCGAAGATCGAAAAGTCATTGGCATCATGACCGAGCGAGACGTAGTACGTCTGAGCGCTCAGACGCAAAATCTCGATCGCCTGTTGGTGAGTGAGGTTATGGCACAACCTTTGGTGACTCTGCATGAGTCAGCCCTCACAGATTTGTTTTTAGCAGTCAACCTCATCCAACAGTTCCGCATTCGGCATTTGCCAATCCTCGATGAGCAAGACTGCCTAGTGGGGATGGTTACTAACGAAAGTTTAAGGCAAGTTTCGCGTCCCATCGATCTCATGCGACTGCGGCTAGTATCGGAGGTAATGACTGGCGATGTAGTTTGTGCTACGCCCGATTGCTCGATGTTAGCCATCGCCCAACTAATAGCAACCCAAAATGTTAGTTCCGTCATTATCGTAGAAGAGATCGCTGATGAAACATCTCTAAGGAGACCAATAGGCATCGTCACCGAGAGAGATATCGTCCAGTTTCAGGCGCTAGGCTTAAATCTTGCTAACTACCAAGCGAGTACAGTGATGAGTGCGCCAATTTTTGCGGTTACAAAAGAGGATACGCTCTGGACTGTGCATCAGATCATGGAGCAGAGATTGATTCGGCGTTTGGCAGTAACGGGGGAACTGGGCGAACTATTAGGCATCGTTACCCAGACCAGTTTGCTAAACGCACTCAATCCGACTGAAATATATAATTTAGCCAAGATTTTAGAAGCAAAAGTAGAACAACTAGAATCAGAAAAAGTAGCTCTGCTAGAAAATCGCAATATTGAGCTAGAACGTCAAGTTCATCAAAGAACCGCATCTTTATCAGAAGCAGAGAAAAAACTGCAAAAGCTTAATCAATCACTTGAGTTGACAGTTCAAGAGCGAACTCAAGAGCTATGGCAAATCAATAAACTGCAACGAGCAATCCTCGATGGTACTGACTACGCGATTATCTCCACCGATTTAAATGGCATCATTCAGACCTTTAATGCTGGCGCGGAAAAGATGTTTGGCTACAGTATGGGAGAAGTTATCGGACAGGTCACTCCCGAAATTTTCCACGATCCTCAAGAGGTGGGCGACAAAACCGCCAAACACTCAAAAATATTGGGGAAAGATATTGGTGTGGGCTTTGAAGCGTTAAAACATCTGGCGATAGAAGGCTTACTTGATGACGAATGGATTCATATTCGCAAAGATGGCTCACGTTTTCCCATATCATTAACGGTGAAAGACCTTAGGGATCAAAACGAGCAAATAATTGGCTCTGTGAGTTTCACAAAAGATATTAGCGATCGCAAACAAGCCGAGCAAATTATTCTCCAACAAGCAGATCGAGAAACCTTATTGCGAGGAATTACTCAGCGTATCCGTCAATCCCTCGATCTCTCAATAATTTTTGATACCGCTTGTCAAGAAATTCAGCAATTACTGCAATGCGATCGCGTCGGTATTTTTAAATTCGATCCTGATTCTAATTTTGATGATGGCGAATTTGTCGCCGAATCCGTTGTCGATGGATTTAGTTCAGCAATGGAAGTTCACATTCACGACCACTGCTTTGGCGAAGGCTATGCCGCCGCCTATGCCCAAGGTCGAATGCAGGTCTTGAATGATGTAGATAATGCTGGGCTGATGGACTGTCACCGTGATGTGTTAGTACAGTTTCAGGTACGGGCAAATCTAGTGATTCCATTACTATGTGGCAACAATCTATGGGGATTGCTGTGCATTCATCAATGCGCTCATACTCGCCAATGGCAAGAGCATGAGATTAATCTAGTCCAACAAATTGCGAATCAATTGGCGATCGCCATTCAGCAAGCTAGTCTATATGCTCAATCTCAACAAGAAATTGCGGAACGTAAACAAGCCCAGCAACAATTATCCGAAACCAACGAACAACTCGCCCGTGCAACCAGACTCAAAGACGAGTTTCTCGCCAACATGAGTCACGAACTCCGCACGCCCCTTAATGCCATTTTAGGACTGTCAAATGCACTTAAAGAAAAGCTTTTAGGCTCGTTGACTGAATCTCAATTAAACGCGATCGGCATCGTCGAATCAAGCGGCATACACCTACTAGAACTAATTAACGATATTCTCGATTTATCGAAAATTTCATCAGGGATGTTGGAATTAAAAATTGAACCCGCCTCAGTCCAAAATCTCTGCGATTCCAGCCTAGTCTTTATCAAACAACAAGCATTTCAGAAGGGATTAGAAATATATAGCAATATCCCTCAAAATATCAACAAAATCGATGTCGAAGAACGTCGCATCAAACAGGTTTTAATTAACTTACTCAACAATGCTGTCAAATTCACCCCAAGCGGTGGGAAAGTGAGCCTTTTAGTTGCCATCGGTAGTGGTGATACATGGCAAGGAGTGGCGACGATTCCGCAACAAATTAGAGCCATGAATTCGCCAGCGATCGTATTTCAAGTCACGGATACTGGTATTGGTATTGCTCCAGAAGATTTGCAACGACTCTTTCAACCATTTGTGCAGTTAGATAGCGCACTTAACCGACAATACGAAGGTACTGGCTTAGGTTTGGCTCTTGTTAAAAAGATTGTTGAACTTCATGGGGGGCAAGTCATCGCCGAGAGTCAAATTGGAATGGGTAGTTGCTTTACCGTTGCCCTACCCTATGAAATGTTTGGGTCTAGCGATCCCTCGACCGACATGCCTGATGCTACTCGACGATCGATCGCAGGTAATTCTGGCAAAGCGATCGCTCCTCTGATTTTACTAGCCGAAGACAATGAGGCAAACATAGCCACCCTTACCGCCTATCTGACCGCACTCAATTACCGAGTGGTCATTGCTAGAAATGGAGAAGAAGCTGTGGCAATGGCTAAAGCTCATTACCCAGATGCGATCATTATGGATATTCAAATGCCAAGAATGGATGGGCTAACAGCGATCCGCCTGATCCGAACCGATCCACAAATTGCGGCAATTCCAATTATTGCCTTAACAGCTCTGGTGATGGAAGGCGATCGCGAAAGATGTTTAGAGGCGGGAGCCAATGAATATCTGACTAAACCGATCATGTTTCAACAACTTAACAAGGCAATTCAACAAATCTTAGCTCAATAAATTTAGCTCAATAGAAAAACAGAAAATATGAACGCACCCTCAATTTTGATTGTTGACGACGAACCAAATAATTTTGATGTGATTGCAGCCCAATTAAGCGATTGTGACTATCAGATACATTATGCTTTCAGCGGTCAAGAAGCTCTTTCATCCCTAGATATCTACAATCCCGATCTAATTTTGCTGGATGTCATGATGCCTGGCATCAATGGCATTCAAGTCTGTCAGCACATCAAAGCTATGCCCAAATGGCAAGCCGTTCCGATCGTGATGGTGACAGCCTTAAGTTCTAAATCAGACCTTGCCCAATGTTTAGGTGCGGGAGCCGATGACTTCATCAGCAAGCCTGTCAATCCTGAGGAATTACGCGCCCGCGTTAAGTCAATGCTTAGAATCAAAAAGCAGTTTGACAAGATTCAGTCCTTAACGCAGATTCAAGAAAATACGATCGATACCTTAAAAATTTCTCTCGGAGCGCTGCGTGGTAACTTAGCCTCAAACCTATCCCACGAATTAAATACCCCCCTCTATGGCATCATCGCTCCGATCGAGTTAATCAAAGACTTTCTCAAAGATATGGAGGAGATAGCTCCAGCCCTTGAAATGCTGGACTTGGTTGAGCAATCCGCCTGTCGCATAGAAATGCTAACAAAGAGATTACTCGTTTATTTCGAGTTAGAAGCATTCGTAAGTAAGCAATATCCTGTTAAACCAATGCGAACTAAATTCTCCAGTACCGTCATTGAAACGACATTGCGATCGCAGGCTCAGAGTGCCAACCGTAGTAACGACCTAGTATTTTCGCTTGAGGATGCCGAGATCTTGCTATCAGAGCAATATCTATCCACACTTTTGTATGAATTAGTTGATAATGCTTTGAAATTCTCTCCTCTAGGGACATCCATTACAGTTAGCAGTCAAATCGAGGGGGATATGCTGAAGTTATCCGTATTGGACTTAGGTCGAGGCATGACCGAAGAGCAAATTGCTAAAATCGATGCCTTTATTCAGTTTGAGCGCGAGACTTACGAGCAACAGGGGACTGGTTTGGGTTTAATCATCTCCCGAAAAATTGCCGAACTAACTGGAGGACAATTTTGGATTGAGAGTGTCTATCAGCATGAAACTAAGGTACATCTGACACTGCCGCTCGTTTGCAGCTAGCTTATAGCGGTTTTCATTTTGCCGTAGGCAAAATGAAAACTCAAAACCCTTACTAGGATTGATTTTTTGTTTTCAAATGAGTACGCACTCATTTGAAAACCGCTATAAGAGCAATAATGCTTTCTAAACTCCTGTCAGTGAGATGCTCCATTCAAAAATGTTTGAATCATTTTAGCTAAATCCTTTAATACCAATTCACGAAAGTGTTGTCACACTTTCGTGAATCAAAAAACCAGACCCAGTAATGGTTTTTAAATTAAGAAATGGCTACGCCATTTCTTAATTTGGTATAACTTAAATGGTTTAGCTAAATAATCACTAGCTCCAGATGCTAGACATTTTTCGCGATCGCCTACCATTGCCAAAGCAGTTAAGGCAACGATTGGAATATTTACTAAGTCGGGATTGAGCCGAATTTGTTTAATTGCTTCAATCCCATCAATAACTGGCATCTGGATATCCATATATAAAACCAGAAGTCAGAGGGGCGGCTCCGCCGCCCCTCTGACTTCTGGTTTTATATATGGATTGGCATCTTATTTTCTTGTAAGTCCCTTAGCTCATGGGTAACAGCATTAAGCGCACCAAGGTCGTGTGCTGTGCAATAGTATAAATATCGATTGGTGGAAGTATTTTGCACTCAGACATGATCAAACTTTCTGCACTGAAGTCAGCAATTATTCGAGATCTTTTGGTCGTCGATCGCGCTGCGACAGTCATGGAGGCGATCGCATTGCTAGAAATGGAGAAGAAGCTGTGGCAATGGCTAAAGCTCATTCCCCAGATGCGATCATTATGGATATTCAAATGCCAAGAATGGATGGGCTAACAGCGATCCGCTTGATCCGAACCGATCCACAAATCGCAGCCATTCCAACTATTGCCTTAACAGCTTTGGTGATGGAAGGCGATCGCGAAAGATGTTTAGAGGCGGGAGCCAATGAATATCTGACTAAACCGATCATGTTTCAACAACTTAACAAGGCAATTCAACAAATCTTAGCTCAATAAATTTAGCTCAATAGAAAAATAGAAAATATGAACGCACCCTCAATTTTGATCGTTGACGACGAACCAAGTAATTTTGATGTGATTGCAGCCCAATTAAGCGATTGTGACTATCTGATGGATTATGCTTCCAGCGGTCAAGAAGCTCTTTCATCCCTAGATATCTACAATCCCGATCTAATTTTGCTGGATGTGATGATGCCTGGAATCAATGGCATTGAGGTCTGTCAGCAAATCAAAGCCATGCCCAAATGGCAAGCCGTTCCGATCGTGATGGTGACAGCCTTAAGTTCTAAATCAGACCTTGCCCAATGTTTAGGTGCGGGAGCCGATGACTTCATCAGCAAGCCTGTCAATTCTGAGGAGTTGCGTGCCCGCGTTAAGTCAATGCTTAGAATCAAAAAGCAGTTTGACAAGATTCAGTCCTTAACGCAGATTCAAGAAAACACGATCGATACCTTAAAAATTTCTCTCGGAGCGCTGCGTGGTAACTTAGCCTCAAACCTATCCCACGAATTAAATCCCCCCCTCTATGGCATCATCGCCATCACCGCTTCAATCGAGGTAATCAAAGACTATCTCCAAGATATGGAGATAGCTCCAGCCCTTGAAATGCTGGACTTGGTAGAGCAATCCGCAAGTCGCATAGAAATACTAACAAAGAGATTACTCGTTTATTTTGAGTTAGAAGCATTCGTAAGTAAGCAACATCCTGTTAATCCAATGCGAACTAAATTCTCCAGTACCGCTATTGAAACGACATTGCGATCGCAGGCTCAGAGTGCCAACCGTAGTAACGACCTAGTATTTTCGCTTGAGGATGCCGAGATCTTGCTATCAGAGCAATATCTATCCACACTTTTGTATGAATTAGTCGATAATGCTTTGAAATTCTCCCCTCTAGGGACATCCATTACAGTTAGCAGTCAAATCGAGGGGGATATGCTGAAGTTATCCGTACTGGACTTAGGTCGAGGCATGACCGAAGAGCAAATTGCTAAAATCGATGCCTTTATTCAGTTTGAGCGCGAGACTTATGAGCAACAGGGAACTGGGCTTGGTTTAACCATCTGCCGAAAAATTGCCGAACTAACTGGAGGACAATTTTGGATTACGAGTGTCTATCAGCAGGAAACTACGGTACATCTGACACTGCCGATCGCTCGTAGCTAGATTAAGAGCAATAATGCTTCCTAAACTCCTGTTATTGAGATGCTCTATTCAACCATGTTTGAATCATTTGATCTAAAGACTTTAGCTTAATAGGCTTGCTTAAATATTCATTAGCTCCTGCTGCCAGGCAGCTTTCGCGATCGCCTGCCATTGCCAAAGCTGTTAAGGCGATAATCGGAATATTTACTAAATTGGGATCGAGGCGAATTTGTTTAATTGCTTCAATCCCATCAATAACTGGCATCTGGATATCCATCAAAACCAAGTCGGGATGATGAGCCTTAGCAAGATCGATCACCTGTTGTCCATCAGTTGCCAATAAAATGCGGTAGCCCTTAGCTTCGAGGTAACTGGAGAATGTCGCAATATTAGCCGCTTCATCTTCTGCTAGCAAAATTAAGGGTGAAGTTAGTTCCTCCGTTTGGCTTTGACCTATCTGAGGCTGTTCTGACAAGTCCTGCTCAGTTTGTTCTTCGATTGCTGGGGAGGCGATATTAATGGGAAGATTAATCGCAAAGCAACTACCGACTTCCAACTCGCTTGTCAGTTCTACAGTTCCTCCGTGAAGTTCGACGATTCGTTTCACGAGAGCAAGACCTAAGCCACTTCCATCATACTTGCGATTGAGGGCGCTATCGATTTGAATGAAAGGTTGAAAGAGCTTCTTAATATTTTCTGGAGCAATGCCGATCCCTGTATCCGTCACTGCTATTTGTAAGAGAGATTTTTGCGATTCCCCTTCTTCTTCTTCTTTTTTCTGTTTTTGGCAAGTAACTTCTAGAGTGATGCGCCCTCCCTCTGGGGTAAATTTAAAGGCATTGTTGAGTAAGTTAATTAAGGCTTGGCGGATGCGGCGTTCGTCAATACATAGATTGGGTAGGTTGGAGGGCAGCTTTGTCTCTAACTGGATGTTTTTTTTCTGGGCTTGTTGTTGGATAAATGCCAAACTCGATATGCAAAGCGGCGCGATCGCGACGGGGGCGCAGTCTAGTTCCAGCAAGCCAGCTTCTCCTTTGGCGACATCGAGAATGTCGTTAATGATTTCTAGGAGATGAAAGCTGCTTCTCTCGATGGTTTCTAATGCTGTTTGTTGTCGATTGTTGATGCTGCCAAGGACTCCTTCTTGCATTCCTTCGGTCATCCCCAAGATCGCATTGAGGGGAGTACGAAGTTCATGACTCATATTCGCCAAAAAAGCATTCTTAAAACGATTAGACTCAGTAAGCTGGACATTGTTTTTTTGTATTTCCTCTAAGAGCGAATTCTGTCGATCCACCATATTGAAAAACGCATCTGATAAACGACCAATTTCATCTTGGCGAATGCTGGTACTATTTGAACTGTTGATCGTGCGATCGCAAACATCTAAGATGGGCTTTAAGCGGCGATGGAGAAGGCGGATAAATAGCCAAACGACCAAAGCCAAAAAGACCCCTGCAAGGAGCGTGGCGATGATGGCTCCATATAATGCAGGTCTGATGACAGTCTCATAGGGTATAGACTGTAGCATCATCCATTGACTGCTGGGAACCTTTTGATAAACCCAATAGGTTGAATTGAATGCCAAATACCCTTTCGCATTCCCTTTGTCTAATTCTTGCTGAATCTTATCCCAAGCTGTCTTTAATGATGGAATCGATGAGACATTTTCAAGATTGACAGCTTTGGTTGGATCGGGGGAATAACTCAAGAGTCCTCCCTCTGGCGCGATCAAGGCATAATATCCAGTATTATCGAATAAGCGAGCATTCTCGGTTAGATTTAGATCTTTAATGTTAATATCGCCATTCATCACGGCAATTAAATTACCTTGCCGATCGCGAATCGTCCCTGCAAAAGTCATTAACGGAATTGGATAGATTTCTGCGTTGATATAGGGGTTTGACCAAAAGTAGCGATCGGCTTTAACAGCATCTTTGAAGTATTGCAGTTCGGGATATTTATCGACCTGCCAGAGTTCAACGAGACTAAATCTAGGATCTTCGGGTAATTTTACTCCGCGATTGAGTGCGGATTCTTCGATATAGGGGCCAAACCACTCGCGATCGACTAAGCCACGAGGAAACTGCATTACCCCAAAACCTGTAATCAGTTTGGGACGAGCGGGCATAAACGAAAGCACTAATTTTTCGTAGGCTTCGGACGATCGCACGCCACTATCGTGTAAAAAAGTAGTTGCCGCAACGAGACTTTTTAAAAAACTTTCGCCACTAAGGAGTTGTGAATCTAGTTGACTGACTTTACTATCTGTTTCTGAAGTTAATTGTAAAATTCTGACAGATTTAAGTTCGTTATAAAATAAATAGCCTAGACTGCTCAGTCCAATCAAAGCAGCAGCCATCACCGCCAAAAACAACCTCACACCAATCGAACGCAGTCCAAATTTTACTGGTTTGGCAGGCTTGACTAGTTCTTTGTTAGCTATGATTTCTGTCATGTTTTAATCAAACAAGGTGATGACGAATGAAAGGGGTGTGACCAAAATCTGATGTTCAACTTAATTAATGTATTACCTGCTCATAGTAGGGTTTAAAATTTGGAACAGCAATTAATGAAATTATTCCGATAATAGTTATTGGAAATTCCGAAAACCCTTAATATAAAGGTTATAGCTGATCTACATCAAATTTTGGTCACACCCAATGAAAGTGTCTAATGTTTAAGGTTTACCCCCTATAAAATTTAGGGGCGCTGTGCAAACGGATAGAGTGCGGGACTTCCCGTTCCCGTTAGTTCAAATCAAGCGGAAGTCGTCAATAAAATATCGAGTTGTGCTGAGTCTAAACGACCAGCTTCGTATAACGTTTTGGCAATCTCAGAAAATTTCAACACCGTATGGGCTTGATAACCCTGACGCGCTAGTTTCTGGGTCACATCTCCTTCGTGATCGATCAATACAACCACATCCTTCACCACTAAACCCACCGATTGCAGTTTTTCGATGCCTTCTAGCACACTCTTACCTGTGATCAGAACGTCATCAATCAACACAACCATTTCACCTTCCTGAAATTGCCCTTCAATTAAACGACGAGTTCCGTGGGCTTTGACCTCTTTGCGAGGAAAAATCATGGGGTAGTTGAGGCGCAACCCCAAACCCGTTGCCGTGGGCAATGAGCCGTAGGGAATGCCTGCAATGCGATCGAACGTCAAAGTTTGGAGAATATTGGCATAGGCTTTGAGGACTTGCTCAAATACTTGAGGATGTGAAATTATGGTGCGTAGGTCAATATAATAGGGAAACGTCGCACCAGATGCTTGGACAAATTTCCCAAACTGGATGCAGCCAATGTCATAAAGCTGCAAAATCAAATCCTTATGGAGATGTTCTTGCAGAATGCACACATTTGGGAACCAAACCGAACAGGTTGGATTTCCTTGAGTCATGTCTGCTCTCATCTGGTTGATGTCATTCCGTAGCGATTTGATGGCATTTCTGGGAGATTCAAGGCTTAACAGATCATCGGGAGTAGAAATAATAAGCCCATCAGCATTAGAGGTCAGTCCTGCTTTCAGCAATGCTTTTAATTCTGTTGGCTCTAGCAAAATGTCATCCGCTAAGATCAACCGCTCAGGCGAAATCGCACGGATGCGGGCAAAGACATCAGCACTGCCAGCCACTTCTAGCCCCAACTGCTCTGCAATCCCCCAAGTTTTAGCTTGCTCTACTAAATTCAGATAGAACGGCGATTGACGGGTCGGATATTCTTGCAACATTGCTGTTGAAGAATTGTCCGTAGCACACAAGATAAATACAGCTTTATCTGGATAGATGAGAAAGGGAGTCACGCCATCTTGCCCAATGTATGGATTGAGGGTAACTGCATCTACCTGCCAGACTTTAAAGATCATCTGGGCAAAAATTCTGCTGGTATGACTGTCACTATGCTGAGCATCTAGAATAACTGGAATGTGATGTGGGATGGTCGCCAGGATCTGCCGCAATAATCCTAGCCCCGAAGCCCCCAATGCGCGATAGAACTCAAAAGTTAGCGTGTAAGCGCAAACTAAATCAGCCGTTTCAACAATCAACCATTGCAACCATTCCTGTAGTTCCCAAATATGAGCATGAGATCCTTCCCAACCACCTAGGTGTTGAGGCCATATTTGAGGATTTGGAGCGAGTTCAACAGAGAGCAAACTCTGATTGCGGGTCATAGCTTTGCTCAACTTATCACAAAAATTCATAAACAATTTTGGGAGAGAAGGATCTAATCGTCATAAATTCGACATTCCAAGGCATTGGGATTATCCTCGCAGTACGACAGGAGTGAATTCTGTTCCTTTTTTTCGACCTGTTGATGGGCGGCTTCCGCTTCCTTTTTCTTGACCTGTTGATGGGCGAATTCCGACTGGAGCTCCTCAAGCGCATCCCAAGCCGCAGCGCACTCTGGAGAGGTGCTCCCCCTTGCTATACAAATAGCTCGCGCGTCTTCACGGGCAATTTCGATTTCGTCTTCTATAAACAGTCGTTTCGGATTTTCTACAAAGTCACTCTTAAAGAGAATGTCACTGACAGAAACAATACCTAGCAAGGTTTTGCCCTGAATCACAGGTGCTCGACGAATGTGGGTTTGAGCAAATAACCGAGCCACATATTCCACACCCAGTTCGGGATTGATGACCACACAGGGCTTAACCATAATTTCGTAAACCCTCACTGTCTTGGGATCGAGACCAAAGGCTGCCACTTTGTAGATAATGTCGGTTTCGGTCACCATCCCATAGGGGTCTTGTTCATGGCGTGGTTCGACTATCAGTCCCCGTAGGTGTTTGTCTTTCATCAACTTCACAGCATCTGCAACCGTTGCCGAGCCACGAATGGTGACAACGTTTGGGGTCATGATTTCTTCAGCTTGCATCATAGGAATTTAAATTTTTATTGAATGGGATAACTGGAATATGTTAAAAATTGGCTAGTATTGCCCAGAAAGTAATGTGCTGGGTACTAATTTCATCACAGATAGAAGAGAGGTAAGAGGGCGATCGCTGAATCTGGTCGGGAGGCAGCTTTCTCCTGAACGCCAGGTGCATAGGCTTCAAGTACTGCACCGTTTTGTGAACACGTCGTCATGAAATAGTCGCAAGTTGGACATTCAGTCTGAGTAACTTGTAGTCTTGGGCACTTGCACCCAATGGTTAAGCGATTGCTAAAGATCCGTTGAGCCATGCTGCCGCAGTTGGGACATCGAATTTTCATGATTTTGTTCATCGTTGCATTTCAAAATTGAATGATCGCGTGAGAAGGAAATGTTCAAAAACAAGGGGGAAAACACATTGGAATACTATCGTTGTCGTTCTACCGCAGCCGTAAATTCTTCATAGGGCTTAACCCCAACTAACGTTTCCATCAATTCGCCCTGTTTAAATACCATGACGGCTGGAATACTTCTAATTCCAAAGCGTTTGGCTACGGCTTTGTTATCGGTCACGTCCAGTTTGAGGACTTTTGCTCGATCGCTATAGTCCTCAGCCAGTCGATCGATTAACGGCGCAACTAGTTTGCAAGGACCACACCAAGTTGCCGTGCAATCTACAACCATGAGTGATTCATTGCTCAATAGGGAATCAAATTCAGTTTCATCTTGAATAAATTTAGCCGTACCCATGTTTATATCTCCAAATTGATGATGTGTGACTTAAGTACTGTGTGACTTAGTACAGATTTTCTTCTTGGTGCGTTTTAATCGTGCAATTGGAGCGGGGATAAGTAACACAGGTCAGCACAAACCCAGCATTCACTTGGTCTTCATCTAAAAATGATTGATCCGACTGATCCACTTCACCAGAAATCAGTTTGCCAGCACAGCTAGAACAAGACCCGGCTCGACAAGAAATTGGTAAGTCAATGTCCGCTTCGACTGCGGCTTCGTAAACGGTTTGATCGTCTGGGACATCGATGGTGACATCTAATCCCTCGTCATTCACGAGTTTTACTTTGTAAGTTGCCATGCGGTACTCCTAATCAAAACAAATTTAAGGCGTTAAGTTGGGATATAGTGTTCTTGCAAGTCATTGAAATAGACACCACCATGACAGCAGTTCCTTCAAACAATTTATCAGCCTGGGAGCGCCTAGAGCAAGGCAGGCAAACAAAAGCAAGCAACGGTGGTTATGCGGGCTACGGATCGCCTGCGTTTGGGCAACGATCAGTAGATGGTGAATTAGTGAATGACCCAGAAGAGTCTCAGGTCATTGAACTAATTCGCCGCCATCACAAATCTGGGAAATCGTTACAGAAGATCGCCGATTGGCTCAATGAAAATGGGTACACCACCAAACGAGGTCAACCGTGGCATCGTATTTCCGTAAAACGAGTGCTCGATCGACTCTACGGAAAGCTGTCCAGAATCTCAGGAGTAGCATCTCAGGATGAACAAAACCCTGAAGCATCCCCCCTAGCGCTTGATGATATCGGAACTGACAACCATATAGAGAATCTAACACTTCTAGGCAAAGGGTTTTAACACTTAGCCTGTAACATCCCTCTATCATACACCTATGTCTGTGCAAAACTGGTATAGATTTGAAACTAATAGCAATAAAACTTTACATTTCTCTTGAAGAGGTCAGATGACACTACATTCTGGGATAGTTTTTGGTACGGTTTTAGCTGCTATGAAGGGCTGGGTTATTTCCTGTAGGGAGGCTCAATCTCCTATCTTGACTTTTCGGTTTACAGGAAGGTGCTGATGCCACTCGATACATTTCAGAGTTGGGCTCCTAATCTAGAAGATGCCATCGATCGACATCCGTTGACGCTGCCACCAAACACTCCATTGGTGGAGGCGATCGCTTTGCTCAGTCAGACGCATAACATTATTTGTGTGCTGACAGATGACCGATCGTTGTCAACCCCTTCCGCTAAAGAGGTTCATACTAGCTGTGTGTTGGTGATGCAAGGGCAAGAACTGTTGGGGATTTTGACAGAACGCGATGTGGTTAGACTCACCGCAAAGGGGCTTAGCCTGACTGAGACAACCGTCGCCGATGTGATGGTGTGTCCGCTGATCACGTTGCCGCAGCAATCTATGCAAGACATTTTTGCCCCACTGTTTTTATTTCGCCGTTACAAGATTCGCCATTTGCCGATTGTAGATGACCAAGGACATTTGGTCGGGGTTATTTCCCAAGAAAGTATTCGCAAAATTTTACGCCCAGCAAATCTCTTGCAGTTTCGTCGCGTATCGGATGTGATGACCAATAAGGTGGTGCATGCTCCACTCACCGCCACGGTCTTGCAATTGGCGCAGTTAATGACCGAGCATTGCGTGGGCTGTGTGGTGATCATGCAACGAAATACCGAAGATAATGACAGCCCCGTAGGCATTGTGACGGAGCGAGATATTGTGCAGTTTCAAGCGCTTCAAATCGATCTGCAAAAAACTCTGGCTCAAACGGTGATGAGTACGCCGCTATTTCTCCTCAGTCCTGAGGATTCGTTGTGGACGGCACATCAGCAAATGCAGAAAAGGCGAGTGGGGCGCTTGGTGGTGTCTTGGAACTGGGGTCAGGGGTTAGGAATTGTGACACAAACAAGTCTATTACGGGTTTTTGACCCAATGGAAATGTATGGAGTGATTGAAAACTTACAACAAACTATTCAACATTTAGAGGCAGAGCGATCGCCTTCCAATCCCTCCCGAAAACCTGATCCTTTGCTTGTCCAGTCTAGTTCTGCGGACTCATTACTCCAACAGACTCGATCCCCATCTTACAACGAGATTGCGGGTGATCGGCAATCCCTACTTACCTTGCTGGACAATGCTTACAAAGACATAATGTACATGTCTACCAACTTAGATATTTTAGTCGAGCATCGGCAAACTCTGCTCAGATCGGTTCTAGTTACGCTTGAGCAACTCGGTCGTAAAATTAGATCTCAGATACCTAAGAAAGCATTTAAGAATTGACAGCCTCTGAGGTATTCTCATGAAATTCATAGTCCTTGCTGAGTCTGCGATATTTGCCTAGCCAAGCGAAAGTTCTCTCCTAAATCAGAGCTATACTCAAGCTATTCAATTTCTACTTTTAAACCCTAGAACCTATATATAGCGAATATTTCAAACATCACTAATTACGGCTCACTGCCTATTCTACTTCCTGTTGCCTAAAATACTCCAAATTGTATCAGCTAATGTTTTTAGCTTAATAGGCTTAGCTAAATAATCACTAGCTCCTGCTGCCATACATCTTTCGCGATCGCCTGTCATCGCCAAAGCCGTCAGCGCAATAATTGGAATATCAACCAAATTGGGATCGAGTCGGATATGCTGGATTGCTTCTAAGCCATCCATGACTGGCATTTGGATATCCATCAATATCAAATCAGGATGATGGTCTTTAGCAAGGGCGATCGCCTCAACACCATTTTTAGCGATGATCACCCGATAAGCTTTGGCTTCAAGATAACTGGAAATTGTCATGATGTTGGCTTCGTTATCTTCTGCTAACAGAATGAGAGGTGAATTAGTCGCTGTGCTGTCATAAAACTCACTCGCAACCTGCTGCTCAGGCGAATTTTCCGCCATGTGGATCTGCTGATTTGGTTCCGAAACTACCGATGGATGTGTCGGTGATATTTCTTGAGTATGCAATGCTGAGAAGTTGTATGGAAGGCTCACAGTGAAGCAGCTACCTTGATTAAGTTCGCTACGAAGGCTGACATTACCACCATGTAGTTCCACAATTTGCTTGACTAGAGCGAGTCCCAATCCCGTTCCTTCATATTTGCGATTCAGTTTACTATCAACCTGCACGAAGGGTTGAAAAAGTTTCTCTTGATCCTCAGGAGAAATACCAATACCCGTATCAGTTATTGCAAAGCAAATATATCGACTATCTTTGCGATAGTCAAAATCTACTTCTAAAGCCTCGTAATACACATCTAGGGTAACTTTACCTCCCGTGGGGGTAAACTTTACCGCGTTGGTTAATAGATTAATCAGCACTTGCCGCATACGGCGCTGATCTAGCAGCATTTCTCCTAAATCTGGAGGCAAATTCGCATTGACCTGAATTTGTTTTTTGAATGCTTGTTGCTTGACAAAGACTAGACTGGATTTACAAAGCTGTTCGATAGAAACTTGTTCGAGTTCCAATTCAAGTTTCCCCGAAGAAATCTTTGAGAGTTCGAGAATGTCATTAATTAAGGCTAGCAGATGCTCTCCACCTCTCTCGATTGTGGCGATCGCGTCAGATTGGCGCTTATTAATTGTGCCTAAAACTTGTTCTTGCAAACTTTCTGACATTCCCAAAATAGCGTTGAGTGGGGTGCGTAGCTCGTGGCTCATATTCGCCAGAAATTCATCCTTGAGTCGTAGAGCGCGTAGGAGTTGAACTTGATTATTCTTGAGATCGGTAATATCTTGACTAATGGCAATATATTGATAGAATTCTCCCCGTTCATCAATAAATGGCATAATCGTCGTGTTCACCCAATAGAAACTATCATCTTTTGCCCGATTTTTGATTTCTCCTTGCCAAATTTTATCACTTGCGATCGTCTTCCACATATTCACAAAAAAATCGCGAGGATGATACCCAGAGCTAATCATGCGATGATTTTGACCGATTAATTCTGCTCGACTATATTGAGAAATTTCGCAGAACTTATCGTTTGCAAAGATAATTGGGTAGTCCTAAAAAGGAAAGGATGTAGGAAAATATCCAGATAGTTGATACAGAGTAAAGTAATGTCAGAAGCAAGGCCATCCTGTCCATCCTGCCAGTCCGTATCCGTGGTAAAAAACGGCAGT